>NZ_JBNNGV010000002.1:0-542 GCF_050268485.1 Pseudomonas sp. NPDC078416
TCGTTCGAGTAAGAAGTACGCATGCCCATAACACCTCGGATTTGGGCGCCATCTTAGCGCCCGATTGAGATGTCCAAAATCATTAGGCCAGTTCAAGCCGGCTCCTACAGTGGGTCGGCGTCAAACCCCGAGTCCGGGATGAATGCAAATCCGTAGGCGCCGGCTTGCTGGCGAACGCGGTGGGTCTGCACCGGCAGTGTTGCCTGAAGCGCCGCATTCGCGGGCAAGCGCGCTCCTACAGTGGGTCGGCGTCAACCCCCGAGTCCAAAGTGGATGCAAATCCGTAGGAGCCGGCTTGCGGGCGAATGAATTGGGTCAGCAATATTTGCGTTGCCTGATTTCACGCGTTCGCCAGCAAGCCGGCTCCTACAGTGGGTCGGCGTCAAACCCCGAGTCCGGGATGAATGCAAATCCGTAGGCGCCGGCTTGCTTGCGAATGAATTGGGTCAGCAATATTTGCGTTGCCTGATTTGACGCGTTCGCCAGCAAGCCGGCTCCTACAGTGGGTCGGCGTCAAACCCCGAGTCCGGGATGAATGCAAA
>NZ_JBNNGV010000002.1:640-55983 GCF_050268485.1 Pseudomonas sp. NPDC078416
AATCCGTAGGCGCCGGCTTGCTGGCGAATGAATTGGGTCAGCAATATTTGCGTTGCCTGATTTGACGCGTTCGCCAGCAAGCCGGCTCCTACAGTGGGTTGGCGTCAAACCCCAAGTCCGGGGTGGATGCAAATCCGTAGGCGCCGGCTTGCTGGCGAATGAATTGGGTCAGCAATATTTGCGTTGCCTGATTTGACGCGTTCGCCAGCAAGCCGGCTCCTACAGTGAGTCAGCGTCAAACCCCGGGGCCGGGGTGGATGCCAATCCGTAGGAGCCGGCTTGCTGGCGAACGCGGTGGGTCTGCAACGGCAGTGTTGTTTGAACCGCCGCATTCGCGGGTAAGCGCGCTCCTACAGGGGGTCGGCGTCAACCCCCGAGTCCGGGATTAATGCAAATCCGTAGGAGCCGGCTTGCTGGCGAACGCGGTGGGTCTGCAACGGCTAATGCCCCCTGCACAATGATCAAAAATCGACCTTGCCCCGCCCTGCCTTGATTGACCCGCGCTTGGTTTTCGATTCCAGCCGGCGGGTCTTCGAGCCGAGGGTCGGCTTGGTCGGCCGGCGCTTCTTCTCGACCTTCCCCGCACTGATGATCAGCTCGCTCAAGCGTTCCAGCGCATCCGCACGGTTCTGCTCCTGTGTCCGGTATTGCTGCGCCTTGATGACCAGCACGCCGTCGCTGGTGATGCGGCTGTCACGCAAGGCCAGCAGGCGCTCTTTGTAGAACGGCGGCAGCGACGAGGCGTTGATGTCGAAGCGCAGGTGCATGGCGCTGGACACCTTGTTGACGTTCTGACCACCGGCACCCTGGGCACGGATGGCGGTCAGCTCGACGTCGCTGTCCGGCAGGTGGATGTTGTTGGAGATGATCAGCATGGCAATCTGTGTCCTGGTTCGAAGCCGCCGCGACGTCGCCGGCGGCTCTCGCCTTATTTGATGATCGACGTCCGCTGGGCCATCGACTCGCTGTTGGCCCGGCGCTTGTTCTTGATCACATAAAACACCCACATCGACGTCAGCCAGACCGGGATCGCGTACACCGAAATCCGGATGCCGGGAATCATCAGCATGATTCCCAGAATCAGCACCACAAACGCCAGACAGACGTAGTTGCCGTACGGGTACCACAGCGCCTTGAACAGCGGCTGCTGGCCGATCCGGTTCAGGTGTTCACGGAACTTGAGGTGCGAGTAGCTGATCATCGCCCAGTTGATTACCAGGGTGGCGACCACCAGCGACATCAGCAGCTCAAGGGCGTTTTGCGGCATCAGGTAGTTGAGCAGCACGGCAATCAGCGTCACCGCCGCCGACACCAGAATCGCCCGCACCGGGACGCCACGGCTGTCGACCCGCGCGAGTGACTGCGGCGCATCGCCCTGCTCGGCCATGCCGAACAGCATGCGCGCGTTGCAATAGGTGCCGCTGTTGTAGACCGACAGTGCTGCCGTCAGCACGACGAAGTTGAGAATGTGCGCCGCCGTCGTGCTGCCCAGCATCGAGAACACATGCACGAACGGGCTGCCGCTGTAGGCATCGCCGGACGCATTGAGGTCAATCAGCAAGGCGTCCCACGGCGTCAGTGACAGCAACACCACCAGCGAGCCGATGTAGAAAATCAGAATCCGGTAGATGACCTGGTTGATCGCCTTGGGGATGATGGTGCGCGGCTGATCCGCTTCAGCGGCGGTGAAACCGAGCATCTCAAGGCCGCCGAAGGAGAACATGATGAACGCCAGCGCCATGACCAGCCCGCTCACGCCATGGGGGAAAAACCCGCCCCGATCCCACAGGTTGCTCACCGACGCTTGCGGGCCACCCTCGCCGCTGACCAGCAGATAACTGCCCAGGGCGATCATCCCCAGAATCGCCACGACCTTGATGATCGCAAACCAGAATTCGGCCTCGCCAAAGACCTTCACGTTGGCCAGGTTGATGACGTTGATCATCACGAAGAACACCGCCGCCGATGCCCATGCCGGGACTTCCGGCCACCAGTACTGGATGTATTTGCCGACGGCGGTCAGCTCGGACATGCCCACCAGAATGTACAGGACCCAGCAGTTCCAGCCCGAAAGAAAGCCGGCAAAACCGCCCCAGTAGTTGTGGGCGAAATGGCTGAACGATCCGGCCACCGGCTCTTCGACGATCATTTCGCCCAGCTGGCGCATGATCATGAAGGCGATGAAGCCGCAGACGGCGTAGCCAAGGATCATCGACGGGCCAGCGGACTTCAGCACCCCTGCCGAGCCCAGGAACAGGCCCGTGCCGATTGCGCCACCGAGGGCGATCAACTGGATGTGACGGTTCTTCAGACCACGCTTCAAGTCACCCGAATGGGACATGTTTTCACTCATTGGCAAACCACCTTGGCGCGCTTGTCTGTGACGGAATCGAACCCGACGCGCTCATGACGCGGCGGAGGGAAACGGAGTGGGTAACCCCGAGGGGTTGGCGTCCATACGCCGGTGGATCACAGAAAAAACGGGCGCGCATTGTACACCGCTCACATGCCGTTTGGCGGCGAAAGAATTCCCGGCTGAAGCCGGTCCCACAGGATGTGCATGACGCTTTTGTAGGACCGGCTTCAGCCGGGAAGCTGTTATTGACCCTGCTTCACTCACACTGCCGACACAATTCTGTCGCAAAAATAATTCACCGAAATAAAAAGCTCCCTAACGTTGTTTTCGCAGCAAGTTTCGACAAGTCCGGCGAAATGCCAGTATTTTTCGGCCGATTTTTACTTTGCAACCGTCTGACTATTGCACTAGTTTTTTCAGTGCTTGCTGGCCACGAAGGTCAGTGTGCTTCCATGACGAGGCCCCAGGGCTCAGCCCTTTGTCCTCGCTGCATTCGGCAAGTACGTCATTCTCAGGAGATTCACCTATGCAAACAGTTGAACTGGCTCTGGAAGAAGAACTGCAATTGGACGATTGGTTTGAAGCACCGACTCATGATGCCGCTGTGGAGATGATGCAAGCCGACGCCGTGGTGGCGTTTGGCACCGCGATGTGGCCGTTCTAAAGCAGCTGAAGGGCGAACGTGGCTAACGCGTTCGTCCTCTTGTTTTGAGCATCTGGAGCGGAGCGCACCCATGGACAACAGCAGCGCCATCGAACACTTCCTGTATTACTTGCAACACCATCCCGCCGTCACCGGCATGACCACCCCCCAAGTCCTACTGGCCCATACCCCGGAATACCGCAACATTGTCGACGGCATTGTCGAAAGCTCGACGGCGCGGGATTTCTTTCGATTCAGCACGCTGCCGCTGGACACTTCGCCTATTGACGAGCTGGCAGAAGCCATTACCGATTCGGATCTTTTCGTCCTGTTCTACGACGCCTCCACGCTGCCCAATCCTCGCGCGGAAGGGCCGCCGTTCATTCGTCAGTTGCAGGAAGTGATGTCGGCGCAGTGGAAGAAGTCTCTGCTGTTCAAAGATTACGGCGACTACTTTTACGACACCTTCAGCGTTGAGCCCGAGCGTATCGCGCAGCTGAATGCTGCACTCATCGACACCATGAACCAGGGCGAGACCCTCAGCTTCAGCGACGATCATGGCTCGTACTTCGAGGCCCCGCTGCGGGAACTGAAGAAGTGGACCAACATCAACGGGGTCGGCAACTACGACCTGGCACCCGGTGAGATCGCCACCCACAGCGAATCCATCAACGGTCATGTGAGGTTTCTCGGCACGTTTCTCAGCACCATTCCTTTCGCACGCAAGTACGGGGTCATCGAATCACCACTGGAACTGTGGATCGAGAACTCCGTTGTGACCCGCATCGCCACTGACGTACCGGGGCTGGAGCACGACTTCAATAAATACCTGGACGCCAATCCTTCGAACCGGCGCATCGAAGAACTGGGGATCGGCACCAACGAAGGCGTCAGTCAGCTGTACGCGCGCAACGCAGGTTTCGAAGAGCGCCACTGCGGGCTGCATCTGGGACTGGGCGGCGGTGCCAAGGGCAGCCATCACATGGACCTGATTTTCAACAGCGGATCACTGGCGGTGGACAAGCGTGTGGTGTTCGACGGCACTGCCTACGTCGTCTGACTCGTAAGTGCACACAAAAAAAACGCCAGTCTCTCGACTGGCGTTTTTCGTAGTGCAGACCGCTGTCAGTGCTTCACAACGTCGTTACTCAGGCTTGCGACGACCGAACCCCGGACGCTGACCGGAGGCGCTTGGCGGGCCGCGGCGTTTGCCGGACGGAGTCTTGTCGTCCACCAGACCGATGCCGGGACGCGAAGGCTTCGGCTTGGCAGGACGCTTGTTCATGTCGCTTGGGCGTTCTGCTACCGGCGTGCCGCGACCGTTGTCGCTGCGCGCGCCGTCGCCACGTGGATTGCCGCCACGGGCAGTGTCGCCACGACCACCGATGGCCGGACGCGGACTGCGCGCCGGACGACCGCTTTCCGCAGGCTTGCGCGCCGGGCGCTCGCCGTCCGCCAGACGCGGCTCGCGGGCCGGACGATCCGGAGACACTGCATCCTTGGCCGGACGAACCTGACGCACACGCTCGCCTTTGCCCAGCGGACGGGACGACTGGCGCTGCAAACGCTCCAGCTTGTCCTTGGTTTTGGCGGTCATCTGCGGCATCGCGACCGGCGTCAGGCCGACCTCGGCGCTGAGGATGTCGACTTCCTGCTGACTCATTTCGCGCCAGCGACCCATCGGCAGATCGGAATTGAGGAACACCGGACCGAAACGCACGCGCTTCAGGCGGCTGACCACCAACCCCTGGGATTCCCACAACCGGCGAACTTCACGGTTGCGGCCTTCCATGACCACGCAGTGGTACCAGTGGTTGAAGCCTTCGCCACCCGGCGCCTGCTGAATGTCGGTGAAACGCGCAGGGCCGTCTTCCAGCACCACGCCAGCCTTCAGGCGCGCCAGCATGTCGTCGTCGACTTCGCCACGGACGCGCACGGCGTACTCGCGGTCCATTTCGAACGAGGGGTGCATCAGGCGGTTGGCCAGTTCGCCGTCGGTGGTGAACATCAGCAGGCCGGTGGTGTTGATGTCCAGACGACCGATGTTGATCCAGCGGCCTTCTTTCGGGCGCGGCAGGCGATCAAATACGGTCGGACGGCCTTCAGGGTCGTCACGGGTGCAGATCTCACCGTCCGGCTTGTTGTACATGACGACGCGGCGAACGGTTTCGGCGGCTTCTTCGCGACGGATCACGCGACCGTCGACCGTAATGGCGTCATGCAGATCGACGCGCTGACCGAGAGTGGCCTGAACGCCGTTGACCTTGATGCGGCCTTCGCCGATCCAGGCTTCAACGTCGCGACGGGAACCGACGCCAATGCGCGCCAGAACCTTCTGCAGTTTTTCGCCTGCTGGGCCGATCTCTTTGTCTTGCTTGTCTTGTTCACTCATCTGGGCACCTCCCGGTGTGTCGAATCAGGGCATGCGCGAGTGGGCATGGCCTGTGGCCCGGCTCTCCGGACGAGAGCGGCTCCGGATCAGAACAACTCTGAAGCGGAACGGGCGGAATACTGAAATCCCTGGCGCGTGTGGATCGCCAAAAGGTCGCGAATCATACGCGCCTGACGCGCGTTGCGCATCAGAGACTAGATGAAAAATTCAGGCTCACTTCTTTTTCCGCCGACTGGCGCCCTTGAGCTTGATCAACCGCAGGGCCGACTCGGCGAGCACCGAGCGCTTTTCGTCCTTCTCCATCTTCTTCCAGGATTTGATCTCGCGCTTGCTGCGACCACACCCCAGGCAGATATCTTCGTCAAACTTGCAGAGGCTGATGCAGGGATTCTTGGTGCTCATGGGTTCGCCTGAGTGAGGAATTGGGCGCTGCGCATCGTCCTGCCACAGCGATCATCACCGCGGATCTTCATCGTCCTGCGGCGGTTCTTCCAATTCAGACTCTTTATCGGGCTCATCGAGCAATAAATCGTCGAAGTCGATTTTCAGGCCCTGTTCCATGGTGTCCAACTCGGCCAGCAGGCTGCGGAAACTGGTCTCGTCCCGGGGCGCTTCAGGCTCTGCGTCAGCATCGAGCAGCAGGCTGGCGTCGGCCAACGCCTGCAAATGCGCGGGCACCGGCGCGTCGTCGAATTCCAGCACCGGCTCGGTTTCCATCTCGCGCAGGTCGGCCAGCGGCGGTAGTTCGTCGAGGTTCTTCAGGTTGAAGTGGTCGAGAAAAGCCTTGGTGGTGGCGAACATCGCCGGCTTGCCGGGCACGTCGCGGTAGCCGACGATCCTGATCCACTCGCGCTCCATCAGGGTCTTGACGATGTTGCTGTTGACCGCCACGCCGCGCACGTCCTCGATCTCCCCCCGGGTAATCGGCTGGCGATAGGCGATCAGCGCCATGGTTTCCAGCAGGGCCCGCGAATAACGCTGGGGCCGTTCTTCCCACAGGCGACCGACCCAGGGCGCGAACTTTTCGCGGATCTGCAAGCGATAGCCGGTGGCGACTTCTTTCAGTTCAAAGGCGCGGTTGTCGCAGGACTTGCCCAGCAACGTCAGCGCCTTTTTGAACACCGGCGGTTCGGGCCGCTCGCCCTCTTCGAACAGCTCGTAGAGGCGCTCCAGGGACTGTGGTTTTCCGGAGGCGAGCAGAAACGCTTCGAGCAACGGCGCCAGATCGCGGGGTTCATTCAGGTTCATTGATCAGCTCTTGCTCTTTATTCGGCTCGCGCCCGCACATGAATAACGGCGAAGGCTTCGTTTTGCACGAGCTCCACCAGTTGCTCCTTGACCAGCTCCAGCACGGCCATGAACGTCACCACCACGCCCAGCCGCCCCTCTTCTGCCGTGAACAGCTCGGCGAAGGGCACGAAACCCGCGCCTTTCAAACGCTCCAGCACGTCGCTCATGCGCTCGCGGGTGGACAGCGCCTCGCGGCTGACCTGGTGGCTTTCGAACATGTCGCCACGGCGCAGCACGTCGGCCATCGACATGAGCAGCTCTTCGAGGGCGACGTCCGGCAACAACTTGCGCACCCGCGCTTCAGGCGCTTCCAGCTTGGGCACCAGCACGTCACGGCCCACGCGCGACAGCTGATCGATACCTTCTGCCGCCGCCTTGAACCGCTCGTACTGCTGCAAGCGACGGATCAGTTCGGCGCGTGGATCACCCTCTTCTTCCTCGGCCATTTCCGAGCGAGGTAAAAGCATGCGCGATTTGATCTCGGCAAGCATGGCCGCCATGACCAGGTACTCGGCGGCGAGCTCCAGGCGCACGGTTTTCATCAGCTCGACATACCCCATGTACTGACGGGTGATTTCCGCCACAGGGATGTCGAGGATGTTGATGTTCTGTTTGCGGATCAGGTAAAGCAGCAGGTCCAGTGGGCCTTCGAAGGCTTCGAGGAACACTTCCAGCGCATCCGGCGGGATGTACAGGTCGACCGGCATCTGCGTGACGGCCTGACCGTAGACCATGGCAAACGGCAGCTCTTGCTGGGCGTTGGCCTGCGGGTCGATGTGAGCGTCGGTCTGAGCCTCCAGGGTTTGCGCCTGGGTCACTCGACTTCGACCCCGAACGGCGTCGGATCGCCGCAGCCCACGCGGACCACCTGGGGCTCGCCATCGGTCAGATTGACCACGGTGGAGGCCGAAATGCCGCCCTCGCCTGCGTCGATGATCAGGTCCACCTGATGCTCGAGAATCCCGCGCATCTCGTAGGGGTCGCTCATCGGAATGGTCTCGCCGGGCATGATCAGGCTTACGCTCATCAGCGGCTCGCCCAATTCCTGCAAAAGCGCCTGCGCAATGGGATGACCCGGCACGCGCAAACCGATGGTGCGCCGCTTGGGGTGCAGCACCAGGCGCGGCACGTCACGGGTGGCGCCGAGGATGAAGGTATACGGCCCCGGCGTGTGCGCCTTGAGCACGCGAAACGCCGCCGTGTCGACCTTGGCGAACAACCCCAGCTGCGACAGATCACTGCACATCAGCGTGAAGTTGTGCTTGTCATCGAGTTGACGCAGGCGACGGATGCGCTCGACGGCCGTCTTGTCGCCCATCTGGCAACCCAATGCGTAGGACGAATCGGTGGGATAAACCACCAGACCGCCCGCCCGGATGATTTCCACGGCCTGTTTGATCAGGCGCGCTTGCGGGTTCTCCGGGTGGACCTGGAAAAATTGACTCACGGTAATTTCCTGTTCAGACGGCAGTAGGCTGGTCATGTTTGAACCGACACCAAAGGGGCGGCAGGTCTTCGGGCAATGGGCGATAAACGCCGATTTCAGACCATGCGCCTGGGGCATGAAAATCACTGCCGGCACTGACCAGCAGACCGAACTCACGGGCCAGAATCGCCAGACTGCCGACCTGATCGGCAGGCTGCAGGCCGTTGACCACTTCTATTGCATGGCCGCCGGCCTGGATGAAGTCGGCGACCAGCTTGCGACGCTTGCTGCGAGTGAAATCGTAATGCGAAGGGTGCGCGAGGCTGATCCACGCTCCGGCGGCACGCAGGGTGGCCACCGTTTGCTCAAGGGTTGGCCAGTGTTGCTTGACGTCGCCCAGCTTGCCCGCGCCGAGCCATTTGCGGAACGCTTCGGCGCGGTCCTTGACGAAACCCTGGTTGACCAGAAAGTCGGCAAAGTGCGGTCGGGCCGGCGCATTGCCGCTGTCGCCGAGTGCCTGCTGAACTGCGCGGGCGCCTTCGAGCGCGCCGGGCATACCTTTCATCGCCAACTTGCGGCTTATTTCTTCGGCCCGCAACCAGCGGCCGGTGTGCAATTGCTCGATAGCCTCACGCAATTGCGGGGCATCCACATCGAATGCATAGCCCAGCACATGAATGGTGGCACCGCCCCAGGTGCAGGACAATTCGATGCCATCGATCAGCTGCATACCCAGCGCAAGCGCCGCAGTACGGGCTTCGGCCAGGCCTTCGAGGGTGTCGTGATCGGTCAGCGCGAGGACTTTCACGCCGTGCTCATGGGCACGTGCGACAAGTACCGCGGGCGCAAGGGCGCCATCGGAAGCGGTGCTGTGGCAGTGCAGATCGACGTTCATAGGGGCGCTTTCGCAGTCATTGATGTTTGTTATTATGCCGTCACATCCAGCTTCTGGCTCTTACTGTGAAACAATTCATCGACTTCATCCCGCTCATTCTGTTCTTCATCGTTTACAAAATCAGCCCGCAAGCCGTCGATGTCCTTGGCCACAGCTTCATGGTAGGCGGTATTTACAGCGCCACCGCGATGCTGATCGCCAGTTCCCTCGTGGTTTACGGCGTCCTCTATGTCCGTCAGGGCAAACTGGAAAAAAGCCAGTGGCTGACGCTGATCGCCTGTCTGGTCTTCGGTAGCCTGACCCTGGCCTTCCACAGCGAAACATTCCTCAAGTGGAAAGCCCCGGTCGTGAACTGGGTCTTCGCGCTGATCTTCGCCGGCAGTCACTTCATTGGCGACCGTCTGTTGATTCAACGCATCATGGGTCACGCGCTCACGCTTCCGCAGGCGGTCTGGACTAGGCTGAACATCGCCTGGATCGTGTTCTTTCTGTTCTGCGGCGCGGCCAATCTCTATGTGGCCTTTACCTATCAAGAATTCTGGGTCGACTTCAAAGTGTTCGGCAGCCTGGGCATGACCCTGCTGTTCCTGGTCGGCCAGGGGATCTACCTGGCCCGGCACATCCATGACGCCGACCCGTCTACCCAGCCTTCAAACAAGAAAAGAGAGGACTGACATGCTCTACGCAATCGTGGCAACCGACGTCGCCAACTCGCTGGAAAAACGCCTGGCCGCGCGCCCTGCGCACCTGGAGCGCCTGAACGCAATGAAGGCGGAAGGCCGCATCGTTCTCGCCGGTCCGATGCCTGCAGTGGACAGCATCGACCCGGGCACTGCAGGGTTTACCGGCAGCCTGATCGTCGCTGAATTCGAGTCCCTCAAGGACGCCCAGGCCTGGGCTGATGCCGATCCTTACGTTGCAGCGGGTGTCTACGCCGGCGTAATCGTCAAACCGTTCAAGCAAGTCCTGCCCTGATCGTGTGTCGAGCGCCCGCGTCCGTACACCGGGCCGGGCCGCCTTCATCCGCTTTCCATTGCTCACCCTTCCCACGGGCCTGCCGATAAGTTGCTAGAACCAAGGGCTTGACTGCGGCTCAAAGAGGCACGGGCGGTCATGCCTTTACGGGTGTTGATCGAACAACAATGGTTTGTCGCGAGGGGCCGCGCAGCAAGGGTGGCCCTCCAGTGCGGTATCTTCGCCAGCGGCTGGCGTAGACGTCGGCAATGGCTAAATTGAGTGAGTCATGAGCGAGCTGTTACTTATTGATGATGACCAGGAGCTGTGTGAGCTCCTGAGCAGTTGGTTGAGTCAGGAAGGCTTTGCCGTGCGCGCCTGCCACGATGGCCTGAGTGCGCGCAAGGCGCTCGCCGAATCCGCACCCGCTGCGGTGGTGCTGGACGTGATGCTGCCCGACGGCAGCGGTCTGGAACTGCTCAAGCAACTGCGCACCGATCACCCCGACCTTCCCGTGCTGATGCTCTCGGCCCGCGGCGAACCGCTGGACCGCATCCTCGGTCTGGAGCTGGGTGCCGACGATTATCTGGCCAAGCCCTGCGACCCCCGCGAACTGACGGCGCGTCTGCGCGCCGTGCTGCGCCGAAGCCATCCGACGGCAGTGTCGTCACAGATCGAGCTGGGTGACCTGTGCTTCAGTCCGGCGCGGGGCGTGGTCACGATTGACGAGCAGGAATTCACCCTGACCGTTTCCGAAGCGCGCCTGCTTGAGGCCCTGCTCGGCCAGCCCGGGGAACCGCTGGAGAAGCAGGAGCTGGCGCAACTGGCCCTGGGCCGCAAGCTGACCCTGTACGACCGCAGCCTTGATATGCACGTCAGCAACTTGCGCAAGAAGATCGGCCCCCATGCCGACGGCCGCCCGCGCATCGTGGCTTTGCGCAGCCGTGGGTATTATTACGCGGTGTGATCTTCGCGGTTGGGCGATGACCACGCGGTGCGGAGGCTTCCTTTGTAGGAGCGTGGCTTGTCCCGCGATCTGGCGCGCAGCGGCAGCGACTTCTATATAGGCGGGTGGCCTGACATACCGTAGCGCATGGTTCGGCTGCCGGTTCCCGGCAGATCGCGGGACAAGCCACGCTCCTACAGCAATCAACGGCCTGCTCTTTGTGTCAGCCGCCCGACTGATCCTCTTTACCCAAGCTTTACCGACGCCTGACCTCGCTTGACCTTGATCTCCCTAAACTGGCCTCAACCGGCACAGAGCCGAAATCGAGACAAGGAGATTCACCATGCGCAAGACTTTGATGGCTTTGATGTTCGCCGCAGCCCTGCCGACCGTTGCAATGGCCATGCCTCCAGAAGGCGGCCCGATGGGTGGCCCCGGCGGCCCGGGCTTTGATGGCCCCGGCATGCATCACCGCAAAGGTCCTATGGACAAGCTGAACCTGACCCCGGAACAACATCAGCAGGTCGACAAGCTGATGGGCGCTCAATGGCACGGCCGCAACGAGATCACCCAGAAGTACCTGGCCAAGCTGTCGGCCGCCGACCAGAAGGCGATGAAGGATGAAATGGCCGCTGCTCACGACAAAACCCGGTCCGACATCCGCGCCTTGCTGACGCCGGAACAACAGAAGACATTCGACCAGATGCAGAAGGATGAAGCCCAGCGCCGTGCGGACCGCGCCGAATTCGAAGCCTGGAAAGCGCAGAAAGCGCAAAAAACCCAGTAACCGGCTGCTGGCGCGGCATTACACTTCCCCCAACCCGACACGCTCCCCGGCGTGTCGGGTTTTCTGTTTGACGAACCGGGTCGAGGGCAGCACGTGCGTTCATTGTTCTGGAGAATCCTGGCGAGCTTCTGGCTGGCCATCGCGTTGGTGGCGGGCCTGTCGATTCTGATGGGCCATGTGCTCAATCAGGATGCCTGGATTCTCAGCCGCCATCCCGGCCTGCACAATTTGCCGCAGAAGTGGGTCGAGCTGTACGAAGGCCAGGGCGAGAAATCTGCCCAGGATTATCTGCAAGACCTCAAGCGCAAATACCACATCGACGTTCAGGTCCTGAACGACAGCGGCGAAGCAGTGATTCCGGGCACGTTCCCGCCTCGCGCGGCGGCCTTTGAAGAGCGGCAGAATGACGACACACGCCCACTCCCGTGGCGGCGCCTGACCACCGAATACACCAGTGACAAAACCGGGGAAACCTACCTGCTGATTTACCGGATCCCTCATCCGGAGCTGGACGCCTGGCACCGCGACAGTCTGGTCTGGCCGCTGAGTGCGCTGGGTATCGCGCTGGTGGTGCTGACGCTGTTCAGCCTGATGGTGACGCTGTCGATCACCCGCCCGTTAAGCCGTTTGCGTGGCGCGGTGCATGATCTCGGCCAGACCACCTATCAGCAGAACAGCCTGGCGCAACTGGCCAACCGCCGCGATGAATTCGGCGTGCTGGCGAACGACTTCAACCGCATGGGTGCCCGCCTGCAAAGTCAGATCAGCAGCCAGCGCCAGCTGCTTCGCGACGTTTCCCATGAACTGCGCTCTCCCCTGGCTCGACTGCGGATTGCCCTGGCCCTGGCCGAACGCGCCGAGCCGGTGGAGCGCGACAAGCTGTGGCCGCGCCTGACCCGTGAGTGCGACCGGCTGGAAGAGTTGATCAGTGAGATTCTGGCGCTGGCACGACTGGACGCTGACATGGGCAGCGCCACGCCGGTGGATGTGTCAGGGCTGTTGCACCATTTGCAGGCCGAGACGGAGATGGGCAGCGGCGAGAAGACGGTTTCGGTGTCAGTGCAGCCAGGCGTGCATTTACAGGGCTGGCCGAGCGTGCTGGAACGGGCGCTGGATAATCTGCTGCGCAACGCGCTGCGATTCAATCCGGCGGGTCGGCCGATCGAGTTGAGCGCAAGCGTCGATGGCGATGAATTGCGGCTCAGCGTGCGGGACCACGGCCCCGGCGCCAACCCGGAGCATCTGGCGCAGCTGGGCGAGCCCTTCTATCGCGCGCCCAACCAGACCGCACCCGGTTATGGGTTAGGGCTTGCGATCGCCAAACGCGCCGCCGAAAAGCACGGCGGAACGCTGGTGCTGGGCAATCACCCGGAGGGTGGATTCGTGGCCAGCATCGTGGTGCCCCGCGAGTTAACCGCTTTGCACGGCTGATTCGACGCCACCGGCTTCAGCGATTCTCAGTGGGACCGGCTTCAGCCGGGAAGTGGCCGGTTTAAGCGCCCTCCATTTTGCAGTGTGACGCAGAACGCCTTCCCGGCTAAAGCCGGTCGTACAGATCGGGGCCGGCTATAACGGTTACATCACCCTTCCCACGCACTCACAAACCCGGCCACCTCCGGCTTCGCGGCTTCACGCGGCGGGTTCTGCGGGGTACCAAGGTAGAGAAAGCCGACGACTTCTTCGTCGGCTGTCAGCCCCAGCCCTTCAGCGACGTGGCGTGTGTAGGACAAGTCCCCCGAGCGCCAGACCGCACCAACGCCTATCGCGTAGGCAGCCAGCAGGATGCCGTGGGCGGCACACCCTGCGGTGATCAGCTGTTCCTTCTTCGGCACCTTGAAATGGTCGGTCAACCTGGCGATGACCACGACCACCAACGGCGCACGCAATGGTCCGTTCCGAGCCTTGTCCAGCGCTTTGGCCTCGACATCGCCGCCCTTGTCGATCAACGCCTGGGCCAGCAGATCACCCATGCGGTTACGTGCGTCGCCTTCGACGGTCAGAAAGCGATAAGGCCGCAAGACGCCATGGTCCGGCGCGCGCAGGGCAGCGCCGAAGAGGATCTCGCGTTGCTCGGCGTCCGGGGCGGGTTCGATCAAGCGGGGCACGGACACGCGATTAAGCAATACGTCGAGCGCTTCCATTAAGTCGTCTCCAGGAAAAATGACGGGCCATTGTAGTGCCCTCGGTGCAGTCTTGAACTTCAATAACGATTAACCAGGGCATTTACTTACAACACTCTCGGAAATGCCTCGGTTTACACAAACGGGCCCGCGGGTAGAATGGCCGCCCTCCCACTTCCTGATCAGAGCGACTGCATGGCGTTGCCGACCCTCCGCATCATCGGTTTCATTATCGGCATCTTCCTGATTACCCTGGCCATCGCCATGGTGGTGCCGATGATTACCCTGATGATCTTCCACCGCACCGCCGACATGCCGTCGTTCCTGTGGTCGAGTCTGATCACCTTCGTGTCCGGGCTGGCGCTGGTGGGTCAGGGTCGCCCTGAACATGTGCACCTGCGCCCGCGGGACATGTACCTGCTGACGGTCAGCAGTTGGGTCATTGTCTGCATCTTCGCGGCGCTGCCGTTTCTGCTCACGCAACACATCAGCTACACCGACTCCTTCTTCGAAAGCATGTCCGGCATCACCGCAACCGGCTCCACCGTCCTCAGCGGCCTGGACACCATGTCCCCCGGCATCCTGATCTGGCGTTCATTGCTGCACTGGCTTGGCGGCATCGGCTTCATCGGCATGGCGGTGGCGATTCTTCCGTTATTGCGCATCGGCGGCATGCGTCTGTTCCAGACCGAGTCGTCGGACCGGTCCGAAAAAGTCATGCCGCGTTCGCACATGGTCGCCAAGTTCATCGTCCTCGTTTATCTCGGCATTACCGTGGTGGGGACGCTGGCGTTCTGGTGGGCGGGGATGAGCCTGTTCGACGCCATCAACCACGCCATGTCGGCGATCTCGACCGGCGGCTTCTCCACATCGGATCAATCCCTGGCGAAATGGCCGCAACCTGCCGTGCACTGGGTGGCGATCGTGGTGATGATCCTTGGCGCCCTGCCGTTCACCCTGTATGTCGCGACGCTGCGGGGCAATCGCGGGGCGCTGCTCAAGGATCAGCAGGTGCAGGGTTTCCTCGTCCTGCTGCTGGTGATGTGGCTGGTGATGACGGCCTGGTATTGGGCGACGACCGATCTGCCGTGGTACGACGCGTTGCGTCATGTCGCACTGAACGTGACCTCGGTGGTGACGACCACCGGCTTCGCGCTGGGTGACTACAGCCTGTGGGGCAACTTCGCCCTGATGCTGTTCTTCTATCTGGGGTTCATCGGCGGGTGTTCGGGGTCAACGGCGGGCGGTGTGAAGGTCTTCCGCTTTCAGGTTGCGTACATACTGCTGCGTGCCAACCTGCACCAATTGATTCACCCGCGCGCGGTGATCAAGCAGAAGTACAACGGTCACCGGCTCGACGACGAGATCGTGCGTTCGATTCTGACCTTCTCTTTTTTCTTCACCTTCACCATCTGCCTGATCGCGCTGATGCTGTCGCTGCTGGGGCTGGACTGGATGACCGCACTGACAGGCGCCGCCAGCACGGTGTCAGGCGTGGGGCCGGGGCTGGGTGAAACCATCGGGCCGGCGGGTAATTTCTCGACGCTGCCGGATGCCGCCAAGTGGATTCTGTCTCTGGGCATGCTGCTCGGTCGCCTGGAAATCATCACGGTACTGGTGCTGTGCATCCCGGCGTTCTGGCGGCACTAGGACATTGCGGGCGGGGCAATGTCGTTCGCGAAGTCTTGAGAAATTTCGCAGCGGGCGAAAGGGTGCTCGGCTAAGCTCAGCCAATGCCCTGCCTCAGAGTACAGTCCTGTGGAAACAGTGAAGCGTTTTGACCGATTCGCAGACTTCTATCCCTATTATCTGCATGAGCATCGAGACAGCACGTGCCGCCGTTTGCATTTCATCGGCACGAGTCTGGTCATCCTGATTCTGGCATTCGCCGTGCTCGGCGCTCATTGGACATTGTTGTGGGTCTTGCCGCTGGCGGGCTACACCTTCGCCTGGGTCGGCCACTTCTTTTTCGAGAAGAACCGTCCGGCCACGTTCAAGCATCCGTTCTACAGCCTGCTCGGGGACTTCGTCATGTACAAGGACATGCTCAGGGGCAAAGTGCCGTTTTGACCGGCACTTCTCGGCATCACTTGTGACGCCTTGCGGCCGCGCCGTTTGAGCAAAAAAACGGCTGGCGCTCAGACCGTTTCGCCCACCGATTCCGGCGCTTGCGGGCTTTTGGCTTTGACGTGGGCATCCGCCAGCCGGAACAGCTCGATCGTGCCGTCCCAGTGTTCGATCAAGGCGGTGCAGGACTCCACCCAATCGCCGCAATTGAGGTACTCCACGCCACCCACCTGACGCATCTCGGCGTGGTGAATGTGCCCGCAGACCACGCCGTCCAACCCGCGCTTCACGCACTCGTGGGCGATGGCTTCCTCGAAGTCGCTGATGAAACTCACCGCAGTCTTGACCTTGTGCTTCAGGTACGCCGACAGCGACCAATAGCCGTAGCCGTATTTGGCGCGCCAGTGATTGAGCCAGCGATTGAGGGTCAGGGTGAATTCGTAGGCCGAATCGCCAAGGAAGGCGAGCCAGCGGTGGTAGCGGGTGATGACGTCGAACTGGTCACCGTGGATCACCAGCAGACGACGACCATCGGCGGTCAGATGCACGGCTTCATCGACCAGCTGGATATTACCCAGAATGAGCTTTGAGTAGCGACGCAGAAATTCGTCATGGTTGCCGGTGACGTAGATGACTTCGGTGCCGCGCTTGCTCATGGTCAGCAGGCGGCGGATGACGTTGGTGTGAGCCTGCGGCCAGTACATGCCGCCGCGCATCTTCCAGCCGTCGATGATGTCGCCGACCAGGTACACCTTGTCGGCGTGGTATTGCTTGAGAAATCCGGAGAGGTGTTCGGCCTGGCAGTCGCGGGTGCCCAGGTGCACATCGGAGATCCACAAGGTCCGGACACGTTGTTTACGACTGGGTTTCACGCTCTCGGCAATGCTCATGGACCACCTCCACTTGGGTTTTCCCAAGGGTGGACGTGGCCGGTGATATGAACATGACGGCTGTGTTTAGCTTTGATGACACGACATATCGGTTAACACTTTGCGAGAGCCGATGCGCGTTCAGGTGTCCAGGCCAACGTGACGATCGTTATGCCCCAGGTCCCGGGCCGGGTCGATCCGGTCGCGCACCCGCTGCTTGAGAATCTTGGCCTCGGGAAACCCGCCGTCGGCCTTACGCTCCCAGATCTGCACGTCATCGCAGGTGATGCGGAAAACGCCGCCGGTGCCCGGAATCAGCGACACCTTGCCGAGGTCATCGGTGAAAGTGCTCAACAATTCCTGAGCCAACCAGGCGGCACGCAATAGCCATTGGCATTGCGTGCAGTAGGTGATGGTGACTTCAGGCTTGATGGACATCGGTCAGCCCAACCCTGCCAGCAGATCACGGGCCGTTTGCTGCGGGCCGTCGTCGGAGCCGTCGATCACTTCCTGCAACAACCGCCGGGCCTCGTCGACGTTGCCTTCATCGATCAGCACCTGCGCTTCATTGATCTTGCTTAGCGGCTCTTCGTCCAAGCTCAGCAAATCGAAGCCGCCCTCCTCGATCATGAAGCTGTCGAGAAAAGCGTCGTCCAGCAAATCGTTGTTGCTTTGCACAATGGCCGCAGGACCCGGCTCGAACTGCACGTCCATTTCCGGCGGTGTTTCCTCTTCGGCGAAATCGCTGAGGAACTGCTCTTCCGGCATTTCGAAGACCTCGGGCAGTTGCGTGAGATCGGACGAGAACGAGGCGTCGAGTTCAGGTTCGGCTTCCGGTGCAGGTGCGGGCTTGCGGGGAGCAGGCGTGCTGTCGAACGGATCGACCAGATCCCAGTCGGCGTCCATGGAGAGGTCGTCGAGGTTGAGCTGGAAATCATCGGAAGGGTCAACCGGGTTCAGCGACGCGGCCGCATTTTCGTCCAACTGAGCAGGATCTGTCAGGCTGAGCTCTGGAGGGTCCTCCGATGCTTGGCTGGCCGAGGCTGTTTGACTGGCCGAGACCGTTTGCCCCGCCAGCACCGCGGCTGCGCCCAGCGCCGCTGCAGGGGCTGCCGCCGAAGTCATGGCAGGCGACGCGACTGGCGCGGGCGGCGCTTCGGCCGCAACGGCCTCGGGCTTCAGTTTCGGGTACCGATCGCGGATGTCCTGCAGCTTCTGCGCGTCGACGCCCTGGCTCAGGAGGATTCTCTCTTCCTCGTCATACGCTTCCACGTCGCCCTGCTCGCCGAGCAGTTCGAGGATGCGCAGGCGAACATCCGTGCGCTCGGGTTGTTTGTCCAGCGCGTCGCGCAGAATGGCCAGCGCTTCGGCGAAGCGACCGTAAGCGATGTAAATGCTCGCGCCATCCAGCGCGTCGGTGGCAGCACCGGCCAGGCGTTGGCCGGCAGGTGCTGACGAGGCCGGACGCGCGGCGGTAACGGCCGGCACCTCGAAGACGGGCGTCACCGTGGCGGCAGACCTGACCACCGGCTCCACCGGCACGGGCTCAAGGGCCAGCTGGTTTTTGATCCGGTTGCGGCGCACCGACCAGACCAGCGCGAGGAGCAGCAATATCACCAACAGCGCTGCCAGTATCGACGTCCACGGGAAGTCATCCTCGGCGGCAACCGGCACTGGCGTCGGCGCTTGTACGGGCGTGGCGGTCGGCGCAGGGGTCGGAGCTGGGGTCGCCGCCGAAGGGACAGGCGCAACGGGCGCAGGCTTGGCCGATTGCGCCTTGAGTTCGGCGAGCTGAGTCTGCAGTTCGATGATCTGTTTGTCCTTGTCGGCCTCTTCGACAGTGGACGTCTGCACTTGCTGTTTGAGGTCGTCCAGCGTCCTGTTCAACTGCTGGTTTTCCAGCGCTGTCGCCGACAGCTGATCGACGGCGTTCTGGTTCGCCGGTGCAGACGACGGGGCGGAGGCCGCAGCCGCAGTACTGCTGCCTGCAACGGCAGGCGCACTGGCGGTCTTCGGTTCAACGGCGTTGTCCGGCAACAACAGGCTCTGACCCACCTTCAACTGGCTGCGCTCGCCATTGGGGAACGCTTGCGGATTGAGCGCCACCACGCCTTTTATCAACTCAGCTGAAGAAGTCTTGCTGCCCGGTGCCTGTACCTGACGGGCAATACCCGCCAGCGTGTCGCCGGACACCACCGTGTAATGCTTGCCCTGTTTAGCCTGAGGCGGCGCGACCGGCAGACGCGATTCATCACTCTTCGCACTGGCCGCTGGCGATTGAGTACGGCTGCGCGTCGCGGCAAGTCCTGTCGCCGATGTCGGCGGATCAAGCAGCACGGTGTATTCATGCAACTGGTCGCCGTTGGGCCGCATCAGCCTGACGAGAAAATTGAGATACGGCTCGGTGACCGCCTTGTGCGATTCGATGTGGATCACACTGCGGTTGCCTCGGATCACCGGCGTGAAACGCAGGTCGTTGAGGAAGAACACGCGATCCACGCCAGCCTTGGCAAACGCTTCGGGCGGTGCGAGACCGACGACGATTTCTTCGGGGCTCAGCCCGCCCGCTTCAATCAACTCGATATCGGCGTTAAAAGGCTGCCCGAGCGCAGAATGCAGGCTGATTTCCCCCAGACCCACCGCAGCTGCCACGGAGCTGTGCAGCAACGCGGCCGAGGCAAGCCCGATGGCGAAAAAACCCGAACGAAGACCTGACTGAACGCGAAGGGGCGCACCCCCTTCACGACGACTACCGGCCTGAAAACTCTTCAGCATGCGAACCCTTTAGAAGACGAGGCAGGCGTCCCTGCACATTCGGTACACCCGGACACGTCACCCGGGCAGCATCAGTATGGGTGCAAATAGAACAGGATGTTTCGCCCGCATCAATGTATTTGTCGCGGGCGTTCGCGCGGTTTTCAGGATTTTTCGAGATTGGCGAGGATTTTCGAATGAACGCGCATGCACAGGTGCAGCTCTTCTTCGTCGATGCCTTCAAACAACTCGTGGCGCAAGGCGGTGGCGATGGTTTCGATTTTTTCGATCAGCGGCCGCGCGGTATCACAGAGCACGATCTTTTTCGCCCGACGATCTTCGAGCACCGCCTGCCTGAGCACCAGCCCCTGATTTTCCAGACTGTCCAGCAGTCGGGCCAGGGTCGGGCCTTCAACGCCCACGCTCTGGGCCAGTTCACGCTGGGTCGGCGGTGTTTTGAAGCGGGCCAGATGCAGCAAAACCAGCCAGCGCGCCTGGGACAATCCCAGATCAGCGAGGCGGCGATCCAGCTCCGCACGCCAGCCCCGGGACATATGGGCCAGCTGCATGCCAAAGCGGTGTTCTTCGGTTAACGGCATAGGTAACTCGATGGTTAAAGGCGATTCCTAATTAATAGGCAGCTAACCATGGAGGCCGGTACGAGGCAAGCGCCTGGACGTGGTGATTCGTCGCAGGGGTCCGGAGGTGCCGGGATGCGGCAGGTATGCCTTCGGATTGTTTGAGTGAGCGTATGCCGCCGGCCGCGATTGCGGCGGGTTAAACCTCAAACTCCGACTGCAATGCTGCGCGCACGCAGTACAGCACCCCTTCGGGTACACGGCCGGTAAACAATTCGGCAATGGCGGCAACAGGGGGCAGCTCACCTTCGCCGTCGAGGAATGCATCCTGAATCTCGGTCATCAGGTCCTCGGGCAGATCCAGCGCCTGATCCAATGAAAGCTGCTGTTTGCCAATGGCTTCGGCAAGCATCGTGTAGACGTTCTTCTCCGAGCACTGCAGTTGCCCGGCGATCTGCATCGGCGTCATGCCGGCGCGGGCAAGGCTGATGAGCTCGTGCCGCACATCGGTGACCACACGCGGCGCCGGCGCAGCACCGCCGAGCACTTCCAGGAATGCCTCGCCGTAACGCTCCAGCTTGCGCGCGCCCACACCGCTGACCCGGCCCATTTCGGCCATGGTCCCCGGCTGGCTGCGGAGCATTTCCAGCAGAGTTGAATCCGGGAAGATGACATAAGGCGGCACGCCATGTTCTTCCGCCAGCTTGCGGCGCAAGGCGCGCAGTGCTTCCCACTGTTCGCGCTCCTCGCCGCGCACCAGCTGGCTCGCCGGGCTGCCGGAAGCTTTCGCGGCGGTCTGCGGCTTCAGGTCACGGCGCAGCTGCAAGGTGACTTCGCCACGTAATAGCGGCCGGCAGGTGTCGCTCAGGCGCAAGCCGCCGTAGCCTTCCAGATCGATGTCCGCCAGACCACGCGCCACCAGTTGTCGAAACAATGAACGCCATTCGCCTTCGCTGCGGCTCTTGCCGACACCGAACACCGCCAGCTTCTGATGACCGAAGCTCTGCACCTTGTCGTTTTCCTTGCCCAGCAAGACGTCGACCAGATGGCCCACGCCGTAGCGCTGGCCGGTGCGGTAGATCGCTGATAGCGCCTGTCGCGCCGGCTCGGTGGCGTCCCAGGTCTGCACTCCGTCGACGCAGTTGTCGCAGTGCCCACAAGGGTTGGGCATGATTTCGTCGAAGTAGGCGAGCAGCGACTGACGTCGGCAACGGGTCTCTTCACACAGCGCCAGCATCGCGTCGAGCTTGCGCTGCTCGACGCGCTTGTGGCGCTCGTCGCCTTCGGAGTTCTGCAGCATCTGCTTGAGCATCAGCACGTCTTGCAGACCGTACGCCATCCATGCATCGGCCGGCAGACCGTCGCGCCCTGCCCGGCCAGTCTCCTGGTAATAGGCTTCCAGCGATTTGGGCAGATCCATGTGCGCCACGAACCGCACGTTGGGTTTATCGATGCCCATGCCGAACGCAATCGTGGCGACCATGATCAGCCCTTCTTCATTAAGGAAGCGCCGTTGATTGCTGGAGCGTGTCTCGATGGGCAAGCCGGCGTGGTACGGCAGCGCCGGGTAGCCGTTGTCACTGAGGAACGCCGCGGTCTCTTCGACCTTCTTGCGCGACAGGCAGTAGACAATGCCGGCGTCGCTGCGCCGCTCGGACAGAAACGCCAGCAACTGCTTGCGCGGCTGTTCCTTGGGCACGATGCGGTAAAAAATGTTCGGGCGGTCGAAGCTCGACAGGAAGCGCTCGGCGTTCTGCAGGTGCAGACGCTCGACGATCTCTTCACGGGTGCGCTTGTCGGCGGTGGCGGTCAGGGCAATCCGCGGAACGTCCGGAAACAGCTCGGCCAGTTGCCCCAGTTGCAAGTACTCGGGACGGAAATCGTGACCCCATTGCGACACGCAGTGGGCCTCGTCGATGGCGAACAGCGCGATCTTGAGGTTCTGCAAAAACGACAGCATGCGCGGCTGGACCAGACGCTCAGGCGCCAGGTACAGCATTTTGATTTCGCCCAGGCGAATGCGGTTGGCGAGGTCGCGCTGCTGTTCGGCGCTGAGCGTGGAGTTCAGCGCGGCGGCTGAAACCCCAAGCTCTTCCAGCGTCGCCACTTGATCGTCCATCAACGCAATGAGCGGCGAAACCACCACCGCGAGGCCATCGCGCAACAGGCCCGGCACCTGGAAACACAGGGATTTGCCGCCGCCGGTGGGCATCAGCACCAATGCATCACCGCCACTGGCCACGCGCTCGATAATGGCACCCTGGCGACCACGGAAGCTGTCGTAGCCGAAGATGTCTTTAAGTACGCGTTGAGCCTGGTCGAGCATAAATACCCCGGATGGTGCCGCAACAGCGGTCGAGAATCGCTGTGGAAATCGCAAAGCGCGGCAGTATACCGGAGCGCTCCGACAGATTGGACAGCGGTGACACCGGCGGTCGAAATTAACCGGAATACCGATTCCAGTGGCCTCGCCGCTGGCGCCGGGCGCCCTCAGGGCCTAGAATTCAGCATCGTTTATTCCCAAGGTAGTCTGTCAATGTCCTTCGCTGAGCAATTACACCGCCTGCAAGCCTTCCTCGATGCCGATGAGCTGCATGACGAAGCGCTGGACTATGTAGCCGCCCACGGCTATCTCACCGCGCTGTCCATTTGCGCCGAAACCGTGCCGGACCGCGAATGGATCGACGCACTGTTCGCCGAGCCACCGCACTACGCCGACGAGGCGCAGCACCAGGAAATCGAAGCCACCCTGATCCAGCTCAAAGCGCACATCGCTCGTCAGCTGGCGTCGGACGAAGAGTTCGAATTGCCGTGCGACCTGGACCTGGGCGATGACCCCGATGACTCCGAGTTGCGCGGCTGGTGCATCGGATTCATGGAAGGCGTGTTCCTGCGCGAGTCGGCCTGGTTTGAAAACGACGAAGAGGAAGTCAGCGAGATGCTGCTGCCGATCATGGTCGGTTCAGGTCTGTTCGATGAACAGCCAGAGTTCGCCGACATCGCTGCCGACGCCAACCTGATGGACGACATGATCGTGCAAATCCCGGAAGCGCTGACCGCGCTTTATCTGCTGCTGCAAGCCCCGGATGAAAAGCCGGCGATCCTCAAGCCACGCCATCACTAAGGCCGAGGATCATCCTCGCCGTGATCGAGTGAGACACGTACGAGCCGACTCCGGCTCGTACGTCCCCTTCCCCGCTACTTGTGTTTCTTGTCACTCTTTTTGAATGCCGCCTCGATCGCTTCGTTGACCGTGCGCAGTACTTTGACCCGCGCCCAGCGTTTGTCGTTGGCCTCGACCAGTGTCCACGGCGCGATTTCGGTGCTGGTGCGATCCACCATGTCACCCACCGCCTCGCGATACAGCGGCCACTTGCTGCGGTTGCGCCAGTCATCCTCAGTGATTTTGTGGCGCTTGAACGGCACTTTCTCCCGCGCCTGGAAACGCTCCAGCTGGGTTTTGTCGTCGATCGCCAGCCAGAACTTCACCACCACGATGCCGAAGTCCGTGAGCTGCTCTTCGAAATCGTTGATTTCGCTGTAGGCCCTCAACCAGTCAGCCTCGGAGCAGAAGCCTTCGACCCGCTCGACCAGCACACGCCCATACCATGAACGATCAAACACGGTGAATTTCCCCCGCGCCGGAATCTGCCGCCAGAACCGCCACAGATAAGGCTGAGCCAGTTCGTCCTGGCTGGGCGCGGCGATTGGCACAATGTGGTATTGCCTCGGATCGAGGGCTCCGGCGACCCGTTTGATCGCACCGCCCTTGCCCGCGGCATCGTTGCCCTCGAACACCGCCACCAATGAGTGGCGGCGCATGCGTTTGTCGCGCATGAGCCCCGAAAGCCGCGCTTGCTCGGTGATCAGCTGCTCGTCGTAGTCGTCTTTTTCCAGCGCCAGGGTCATGTCGAGGTTGTCGAGCAGGCTCAGCTCATTGCTGCTGTTGGGCAATGGGCCGAGTCCGACAAGATGGGTCGCCCCTTCAGGCGTCTTCAGGGCGTTTTGCAAACCTTCGAGCAACAAGCGGCCGACGGTCAGACTGCGGTAGTTCGGGTCGACGCCTTCGATGACGTGCCAGGGCGCGTAGTCGCGACTGGTGCGGCGCAGTACGCGCTCACCGAAGCGCACGAAGCGGTCGTAGGTCTTCGATTGCTGCCAGTCCAGCGGGCTGATCCGCCAACTGTGCAGTGGGTCGTCCTTGAGGGTTTTGAGGCGCAGCTTCATCTGCCGCTTGGACAGGTGAAACCAGAACTTGAAGATCACCGCGCCTTCGTCAACCAGCATCTTTTCCAGTCGCTCGGCACCGTTGATGGCCTGATCCAGCACCGGGTCCTTGAACTGCTTGTGCACCCGACCCTGAATCATCTGGCTGTACCAGTTCCCGAAGAACACACCGATGCGCCCCTTCGGCGGCAGCTGCCGCCAGTAACGCCAGACCGGCGGATGGGCCAGCTCTTCATCGGTTTGCTGATCGAAGGTGCGCACTTCGATGTAGCGCGGGTCCATCCAGTCGTTGAGCAGTTTGACGGTTTCGCCCTTGCCGGCGCCTTCGATGCCGTTGATCAATACGATGATCTGGCGCTTGCCCTGCTCATGCAGTTCGTACTGAGCCTCCAGCAGCGCTTCGCGCAGGGCCGGGACTTCAGCATCGTAGGTTTCGTCGTCAATGGTGTGGCCGATTTCAGCAGATTCGAACATGCAGGGCTCCCTTCAGGATCGCTCAAGACTGGCAGGCGACAGTGCCGATGCAGGTATGACCCCCAACTGCAGCGATGGATCAATGCGGGAGTGACATTCGGTCGCGGTGAAAGCCGAAAGTGGCTGTCATGGGCAGCCACCTCCTGCCGCAGGTTACCAGCCCGCGCGGTACAGATCGGTGAGTTGCCGGAGCATCAGTGCTTCGGCGGCTTCGCGCTCGGCAATGAGCGCCATCCCTTGTCGATGATAGTCGTCCGGATCGATAGGCGGGTGGTCTTCCAGCGCGTTCATGCGCTCGCGCACTGAAGCAGTGGCCAGATCCAGACCGCCCTGGTGCTCCGAGCGCAGCCGCGCATTCCACTGCCGATCCTCGACAGCGAACTGCAGAAACCCCGGCCCGCGCTCGGCTTCCAGTATGTGACGCCGGGCATCCAGCAACGCGCCACGATCAACCGCCGCCAGCCGTTCCCAGGCCATGCGGTAAGGCTGCCCCGGCAGGCCGAGATCGTCCGCCAACCCAATCCGGTAGGCGAGCCTTACCTCGGCATGGTCCACGGGCCGGCCGAGGCTCTCACGCCTGGCTATCTCGGCGTCGGCGATCGCCTGCACCTCGTTGAGCCGAAAGAGCTGGCGAATGACGCCCAGCAACGCCTCCGCACGCTGACCCTCGGCCACCCCGAGCAGCGACCCATGACTGTAAACCGCGACCTGGATGTCACTGAAAATCAGTCGCGCACCGTCCTGGCAGGTTTGACTGGCACCGAACAGGCGGTCATTGGCCATGACCTCAAGCTGGCTGCGCAATGGGGCATCCTGCGCGGCGGTTTCCAGCACGGTCAGCACGTCGCTGGCAAGCTCGGCATGGAACTGGCGGAAGTCAGGGGTCTCCCGCAAACGCTGCAGCAGCACCAACAAATGAGGCGCGTCCGCCGCCTGCTCCACCCGCTCCCATGCCGCCAGCAGCCGCGCGTTCAACACGTCTTCACCTGGCTGTAACCAGTCCTGCGCCGTCGCCTCGGGAACACGCCGGCTGGACCCGGCGCGATGACCGTGGGGCTCGCCGTCGTCGTCCGAGGAATCGGAGTCGGTTTCCATCCGTGCGCCTTCCACGTGAATCTCGCGGATGTCCTCCGGGAAGTCGTAATCCAGCTGATAACGATGGCCGTAGCCGGTGTCGTTGCGCCAGTAAGCTTCCAGTGCCTCGTGGGTGAAAGGGTTGTTGTAGGCGTAAATCACGGTATGCCGGTTGTGATCGGTCGGGTTTTCGATGACCTCGGCGGCGATCTCGGTGATGTGGTTATCGCTGATGTCCAGTTCGTTGAGGGCCAGAGACTGGGTCCATTCAGGCCATTGAGTCAGGCCGGTGTTGTTGATCCACAAGGCTGACAGACGAAGCCGGCTGGTGTCGGTCAGTTCGCCCAGGTAAGTGCCCGCCAGGCTCAATGAGGTGAGCGCCGGAATATCCATCAGCCTGTCCATCACTGGCTGGGCGATCGGCCATGGCATGTTTTCCAGAGACAGGTGCTCCAGATACTGAAGCTGCGGCAGAATGGCGGGCAGCTCAGGCAAACTGCCCTGCACGTTCAGGCGGGTCACATTTGGGAAATTCGCCAGGAAAGCATCGGCAGCAGCGCTGTCCAGTACGACGTTGTTCAGCTCGATCTGGGTGATGCCTGCGTAGAAATCCGGCAATGGCGGCAGCTCCGGAATGGCGACGTGCTCCAGCGTCAGCCAGCGAGGACCCCGGGGCGCCGTATCGTGGCTGTAGCGCCATGCCCGGCCCAACGCGTTGGCCACACGACGCCGCGCCATGCGCTCCCCGTCATTGAGCAGCACGCTCATGTCGTCCGCCTCGGCCCAGGCGATCAGGCTGACGTGCAGTTGATCGTAAGCAGCAATACGGGCACGGGTTGCGGCCAGCAATTGCTCCAGTGGGCGAGCACGTCGCGCCATGCTGCGTACCTGCTCGGGCAATTCCACGCTCTCCGGATAAAGATGGGTCATCGCCTGGAGCAGTTGCTGTTCGGTCGTTCTGCTGCCAGCAGTCGGCACAGGACCACGTCCGCTGAGAGGGTAGCCAATGCGCCCGTCGGGCAAGCGCTGCGGCGGGCTGAAACGTGTTGGAAATGTCCACTCCCCCAGTTGCTCAGCGGTCCATTTCGGTTGCGAGCGGACCCAATCGAAGACCCTGCGCTTCAACGCGCGTACCTGAGTGTCGGCATCGTTCAGCCCCATCACCCGCCGGCTGTCCTCGGGCAGTATCTGCAGGAGAGCGGAAAACAGGCTGCGTGGTTTTTCCGATGAGTCGGCGCCACTTCCCTGAAACCCCTTGTCGCCTCTGACCAGAACCCGTCGTCGCTCGGCGTTTTCGGCGCCAACACTGTCAAGCAATGGACCCGTCGCACTGCCCTCGCGAATCTCGATAACCAGATCGGCGGGCCATCCCGGAAAGGTTGCAAGGCTGCGCAATGTCAGGCGTTGCAGATCGCGGTTGACCGTGCTCGGTGTCAGGAAGAAGCCTTCCAGCGCGCGGCTCATGCGGTTCCGACGCAAGTGAATGCGAACCTTGCCGGCCACGTCCAGCGGGATGCGTTGAGTGTCCGACAGGGCGAGCCTCTGCTCGGCGCTCATTTCTGCAACCAGCGACTGGCCAGCAGACAATGTGAGGGAGGGAAAATCACGCCTGAGCAGGACAATCAGCGGATCGCTCGACTGTTCGCTGGCGCGGTATGCCGCCTCGAATGACTCACTGGACTCAGCCGCCTGCAGACTCAACCGGAACCGCTTGGCCGTGTCGACCAGTTCCGCAGGTGCGGGGAGACGCCCGATGTGCAAGGCCGCCAGGCGTTCCTCGTCCACCCCGCTGACCGCCATGATGCGGCTGACCGCCTTGTCGTCGATGTCCGCGAACTCCGGATGCAGACGGCGCAGGGCCACGCCGACATCGGTCAGGCGCACGCGACCGGCAGCGTCCCGGGCCGGCACACTGCGCGTGATGAAGGACGGCGGCTGCGATGCGGCCGCCTCTGCTGGCATTGCGCCGGCGGCCGCACCGGCGGCACCCAACACCCCCATCAATGCCAGGTTTTGCGCCACACTGCCCAAATGGTCCAACGCCTCATCCATGTCGCCATGGCGCCACGCCTCAATGCCTTCGAAGGTCTCGTCCAGCAATTGCGCACCTGCGACCAACATCATGGTTTCGCCAAGGCCGGGCACGAACAGCGCCGCAATATTCAGCCCGTCCATGCCGTAGTCCAGCCATTCAGCGAGACGTTGATCGCGGGTCTTGCAGTCCTCGTCGTCAGTGGGGACCGCCAGTACGCGAGCGTCGTCCTTCACTTGCAGCATGTGGTGAAGATAGACAACATCACCCAGCGCGCCGCCCACCTCGATGGCTTCCAGATCGAGAAACGCATTCTGATCCACCTCGGAAACGCTGATCAGCTGCCGGTGAAAACCTTTGCCACGGGCGACGCTGTGCAGGACATGGGGCGCCAGTCGCTCGTGAAGACGCTTGAAGAAGGTCGACTTGCTGCGCTCGGGAATGAATCGGTCGAAGTAGCGCTGGTACTCCTCGGAACGCAGTCTGGTCCTCAGTGCCTGGGTGAAGTCTTCCAGCGAGGGATAGGACTGAACCGCGTTATCCGGCTCTCCGGGCAGGTACACCGTGCAGCGTGTCTGCTCACCGAGCTTGAACAGCAACGCACCGCGCAATTTGCAGCCCAGCATCTGCATGGTGCAGACCTCAGCGGCCGGGGCGGTGAAGTCGAACCGCAACAGCGCCTGGTACTGTGCCTCGTCGATCGTCCCCTTGAGGCGCGCGATGTGACAATCGACCCGCAAGGCCAGACGCGCGCGTTCGATGATGCGCGCCTTGACGTCTTTGCTGTCCAGACTGCCGGCCATACCGGGCCGCGCCACGGGATGCAGCACATGACGCAAGTGCCGCTGGTATTGGCCGCCCAGGTCCAGCCGTCGGCACAGCTCGATAAATCGACCGGGACGTACGTTCAAAGGATGCACGCTCGCGTGCGCCGCCAAAGCATCAGGCGAGCCACGAACGATGGCAGAGGCGCTTTCGCGATCAGTTTCCCCGACCTCGGCCGCCTCAAAATTCTGCAACGCGGCCGCCAGCAGCGAATGGGTGCTGGAACCCTGCGGTGCAGCCCGCCCCGTCAGCCCGTCGCGCTGGAATCGAGCATGGAAGAAATGGTCACGATCAACATCGAGACCCGGCCCGAATTCGGCGTCGAGGGCCTGGGTCAGCAACGGGCGGGCAAATGCCGGCAGGTCCTGAATAGGCTGCAGCACCTGATTGAGGTCTTCTCGAGCGGCCTGGGCCAGGGTCATGTCCTGGCGCAGGGCATCGCGCATGGCCGGCGTGGCTTGGATGAACCAATGTGGGAGTGTGTTCTGAATGAATGTGGAAGTGAGAGCCTGTCTGGCGGTGTTCATCTTACGTCCTTGTTTTTGCGTGTGATCAAAGGCGCACAGATAAACAGGAACGAGCCCGCAAAGTGGCATACATATGTAGTGCACGGCCCACCGGACGCTGGAGTAACATCGCCACCTTGCCTGCTCCGAGCCGAACATGACCATCACTGCCCCCACCCCGATCGCCGATGCCCAGATCGCCCACGCCCAGATTGACTGGGACGACCACGGCAATCCGCATTCACGGGTGTTCTCCGACGTTTATTTCTCGACCGAATCGGGTCTGGACGAAACCCGCCATGTGTTCCTGATCCAGAACGAGCTGCCCGAGCGCTTTGCTGCTTTACCGGCGGGCGGTCGACTGGTGATCGGCGAAACCGGTTTTGGTACCGGGCTGAATTTCCTGTGTGCCTGGCAGCTGTTCAACGCCAACGCAGTGGCAGACGCCCGCCTGCATTTCGTCAGCGTCGAGAAATACCCGCTGAGCCGTGCTGATCTTCAGCGCGCATTAGGTTTGTGGCCCGAGCTCAAGGCGCTGGCGGATCAGCTGCTGGGCCGATATGTGGCGGTGCATCAGGGCTTCCAGCGATTGGTGTTCGATGGCGGCCGCGTCACGCTGACGCTGCTGATCGGCGACGCGCTGGACATGCTGCCGCAGCTGGACGGGCAGATCGACGCCTGGTTTCTCGACGGTTTCGCGCCTGCGAAAAACCCGGAAATGTGGACGCCCGAGCTGTTCGCCGAGCTGGCGCGGCTGGCGGCACCGGGCTCGACCATCGGCACCTTTACCAGCACGGGCTGGGTGCGCCGGTCGATGAACGCAGCCGGTTTCAAAATGAAGCGCGTGCCGGGGATCGGTCACAAGTGGGAAGTGCTTAAAGGCCGCTTCATCGGCTGGCCTGAAGACGTGCCAACGCCTCCGCCCATCAAGCCCTGGTTTGCCCGGCCCCGATCAATGCCCCGCTCACCTGACACCCCTCGCACAGCATTGGTGATTGGTGCGGGGCTGGCCGGGTGCGCCACGGCGGCGAGCCTGGCAGCACGCGGTTGGCACGTCAGTCTGCTGGAGCGCCATGGGGATCTGGCGCAAGAAGCATCGGGCAATCCGCAAGGCGTGCTCTACCTGAAGCTGTCGGCCCATGGCACTGCGTTGTCGCAACTGATCCTGAGCGGATTCGGTCACACCCGACGCTTGCTGGAGCGCCTGCAACGGGGCATCGACTGGGACGACTGCGGCGTGCTGCAGCTGGCCTTCGACGACAAAGAGCAAGCACGTCAGGCGCAACTGGCTGCGGCGTTCCCCGACGATCTGCTGCATGTGCTGGACCGGGCTGACGCCGAGTCACGGGCCGGTGTCGTGTTGAAAAGCGGCGGCCTGTTTTACCCTCAAGGCGGCTGGGTGCATCCGCCAGCGCTGTGTCGCGATCAGGCAAGCGCGAGCCACATTCAACTGCTGCCCCACAATGATGTCGTCGAGCTACGGCGCGAAGGCGGGCTGTGGCAGGCCTGGGATGGCGAGCGCCTGCTGGCCTCGGCTCCCGTGGTGGTGCTGGCGGGCGCAGCCGAGATCAAACGCTTTCCCGCCACCGCGGACCTGCCACTCAAGCGTATTCGAGGACAAATCACCCGACTGGTTGCGACCCCCGAAAGCCAGGCCTTGACGACTGTCGTCTGCGCCGAGGGTTACGTGGCGCCCGCGCGCGGCGGCGAACACACGCTGGGCGCAAGCTTCGCCTTCAACAGCGATGATCTGACGCCGAGTACGGCTGAACATCTCGGCAATCTCGAACTGCTGCAGGAAATCTCCGAGGACCTGACCGAGCGGCTGAACGCCAACGATTTGCCCGCCGAAGACCTGCAGGGGCGCGCCGCATTTCGCTGCACCAGCCCTGATTACCTGCCCATCGTCGGACCGCTGGCGGACCGGGAGGCATTCCTTGAGACGTACGCCGTGCTGCGCAAGGACGCGCGCCAGACGCCGGATACCGAATGCCCATGGCTCGACGGCCTGTATGTGAACAGCGGTCACGGCTCTCGCGGCCTGATCACTGCGCCACTGTCCGGCGAACTGATCGCCGCCTGGCTGGATGAGGAACCACTGCCGCTGCCGCGAAGTGTGGCCGAGGCCTGTCACCCCAACCGGTTCGCGCTGCGCAGGTTGATTCGCGGGAAGTAGAAAAACCTGCGGCATCGGATGGCCAGGCGCCCGTCGCCACTATTCGACGCAACTTCTTCGTCCTGCCGAAGATCCACTGTTTCGCCAGCTACATCGGCTCCGGCCAAACCGTTATCCTCCAGACCATCCCTTCAATCAGGTGCGTGTCGATGCTGCAAGTCCAGGGTGTGTTCAAGAGCTATGCCACGGCCCAGGGCCCATTGGCCGTTTTGCGTGGCGCGGACCTGCACCTGGATCAGGGTGGCAGTCTGGCGTTGATGGGTGAGTCGGGCAGCGGCAAGAGCACGCTTTTGCATCTGGTGGCCGGGCTGGACCAGGTGGACAAAGGCAGCATCGAGGTTGCGGGGCAGCGTCTCGATCAGATGAACGAAGCGCAACTGGCTAACTGGCGGCGCACGGAAATCGGTCTGGTGTTCCAGCAGTTCAACCTTATCGGCAGCCTGAAGGTCGAAGACAACTTGGCATTTCAGGCGCGTCTGGCCGGGCGCTACCAGCCTCAATGGCAGGCCGAACTCACTGAGCGGCTGGGCCTGGGCTCGCTGCTCAAGCGCTACCCCGAACAACTGTCGGGCGGCCAGCAGCAGCGCGTTGCGATTGGCCGCGCCCTTGCCTCGCGCCCCGGGCTGCTGCTGGCCGACGAACCTACGGGCAACCTCGACGAAGCCACCAGCGATGAAGTGCTGCAACTGTTGCTTGACCTTCTGGCCGACAGCACCACCAGCCTCTTGATGGTGACCCACAGCCCGAGGGTGGCCGCGCGATTGCAGCGTCAGGCCGTGTTGCACCTGGGTCGTCTGGTCAGCGAAGGCGAACGCTGAGATGTCCGTCTTCTACTGGACGTTGAAAGCGCTGCTGAGCCACTGGCGGCGCCATCCCGTGCAGTTTTTCAGCGTGCTGACCGGCCTGTGGCTGGCAACCAGCCTGCTGACCGGCGTGCAGGCGCTGAACAGCGAGGCCCGTGAAAGCTACGCCAAGGCCAGCCAGATGATCGGCGGCGAGCCGCAGAAGATCCTGGTCTCGCCCAACGGCGCCAATTTTTCCCAGGACCTGTTCGTGACCCTGCGCCGGGCCGGATGGCCGGTCTCTCCTGCTCTGCGTGGTCGCGTCACCCTCAAGGAGGCGCCGGAGCAGCGTCTGACCGTGCTGGGCATCGAGCCGGTCTCGTTGCCGGTGAACACCGCCCTGGCCGGGCAATCCCTGGACACCGCGCAGATCGTCGACTTCTTCACCCCTCCCGGGACCACCTGGATCTCGCCGCAGACACTCGCCGCCCTCGGGCTGCATGAAGGCCAGCAGCCGGTCATCGACTCCGGCAAAGTCCTGCCGCCGTTGCGTGCAAAAACCGATATGGCGCCGGGCGTGCTGCTCATGGACATCGGTTTCGCCCAGCAACTGCTCAACCAGCCGAGTCAGATCTCGCGGCTGGTGTTGCCCAAGGACTTTGCCGATAACGCTCCCGCCCTGCCGGCCGAGCTGAACGGCGAGCTGGTGCTGCGCAAAAGCGGCGAAGACAACGACTTGGGCAGGCTCACCGAGAGCTTCCACCTGAACCTCGACGCGCTGGGTTTCCTGTCGTTTGTGGTCGGGCTGTTCATCGTCCACGCCGCCATTGGTCTCGCGCTGGAACAGCGTCGCGGGCTGCTGCGCAACCTGCGCGCCTGCGGGGTCAGCGCACGTGGGTTGATGGTGAGTCTGGTGGTCGAGCTCGGCGTGCTGGCCTTGCTCGGCGGCATCGCCGGCGTCATCAGTGGTTACTGGCTGGCGAGCGCACTGTTGCCCGATGTCGCGGCGAGTCTGCGCGGGCTGTACGGCGCTGAAGTCGCCGGGCACCTTAATCTGAGTGTCTGGTGGTGGCTGAGCGGATTGGGCGTCAGTTTGCTGGGTGCGTTTCTTGCGGGAGCCAGCAGCCTGTTGCGCGCCGCGCGCCTGCCCTTGCTGGCGCTGGCCAACGCACAGGCATGGCATGAAACCCACGCCAGATGGCTACGACGCCAGGGCTGGGTCGCCGGGATTTCAGCGCTGATCGCGGTGTTGGCCGGGCTGTTTGGCGACAGCCTGGCGCTGGGCTTCGTGTTGATGGCGAGTCTATTGCTGAGCGCGGCGCTGGGCCTGCCGGTGCTGCTTAACCTGCTGCTCGACGCACTGTTGGGCAGGAGCCGTTCGGTGCTCGGTCAGTGGTTTCTCGCTGACTGCCGCCAGCAATTACCGGCCCTGAGCCTGGCGCTCATGGCCTTGCTACTGGCGATGGCGGCAAACATCGGCGCGGGCAGCATGACGTCGGGTTTCCGCCAGACCTTCACCCACTGGCTGGAGCAACGCCTCAGCGCCGAGCTGTACATCAATCCGCAGAATCCGGCTCAAGCCGCGCCGCTGCAGCAGTGGCTAAGTCAGCAACCGCTGACATCGGCGGTGCTGCCCAACTGGCAAGTCTCGCTGCAGCTGCACGGCTGGCCGGCCGAGCTGTATGGCGTGATCGATCATCCGCACTACCGCCAGCACTGGCCGCTACTGGAATCGGCGAGTGGCGATGCCTGGAAGCAACTGGCGCAGGAAGACACCCTGATGCTCAGTGAACAACTGGCCCGCCGCCTGGACGTCAGCGTCGGCGATGAAGTGAAACTGCCCGCGCCGGACGGGCCGTGGCCGCTGCGCGTCGTTGGCATTTATGCCGATTACGGCAATCCCAAGGGCCATGTTCTGGTGAATGCGGACCACCTGCTCAAGCACTGGCCTCAGCTGACCCCCAACCGCTTTAATCTGCGCATCGATCCCAAAGCCATCCCGCAACTGCTGCGCGTGCTGCACAACAAATTCACCATCGACGACAACCGCATCGTCGATCAGATTCAGCTCAAGGCCTGGTCGCAACAGGTGTTTGAACGCACCTTCGCCGCCACGGCCGCGTTGAACAGCCTGACGTTGATGGTGGCAGGTGTGGCGCTGTTCATCAGCCTGCTGACCCAGAGCCAGAGCCGTCTCGCGCAACTGGCACCGCTGTGGGCGCTGGGCGTGACGCGGCGGCAATTGATGTTGCTCAATCTGGCGCAGACCTGGCTGTTGGCGGTGCTAACGCTGGTGCTGGCGATTCCGCTGGGACTGTTGCTGGCCTGGTGTCTGGACGCCGTCATCAACGTGCAAGCCTTTGGTTGGCGCCTGCCGCTGCAAGTGTTCCCGATGCAGCTGTTGCGCCTGACGCTGCTGGCGATGCTTGCCACACTTCTGGCCTCGGCATGGCCGCTTTACCGTTTGTACCGCACTCGCCCCGCTGACTTGCTGAGGACTTTCGCCAATGAAGGTTAAGGCCCTGATCCTGCTCGTTGGCCTGTTGCTCGTCACGCTGCTGAGCGGCTGCGACAACAAACCGGAGGAAGAAAAAGGCTTCGCCGGCCTTGCCGACGATGCCTCGAATTACGCGCAGGTAACGCCGCACAAGCGTTTCGTGTTTCCCGACGATCACGGCCCCCACGATGATTTCCGTATCGAGTGGTGGTACGTCACCGCCAATCTCAAGGATGCCGACGGCCAGTCGTTTGGCGTGCAATGGACCCTGTTTCGCAATGCCCTCCCCCGCGCGAAAGGGCTGCAAGGCGATGGGTCTGGCTGGAATAACCGCAATCTGTGGATGGGCCACGCTGCCGTGACGTCCCAGGACGATCATTTCGCCGCGGAACGTTATGCCCGAGGCGGCGTGCAGCAAGCTGGGGTGACGCTGGCGCCTTTCGCGGCCTGGATCGATGACTGGTCCTTCACCAGCCAATCAGCCACCGATGACCCGCTGGCGGACATGCAGTTGCAGGCCAGCAGTCCGCAGTTCAACTATCACCTGCACCTGAAAGCCACGAAGCCCTCGGTGCTGCAAGGTAATCAAGGTTTCAGTCAGAAGTCCGAGCAGGGCCAGGCGTCGTACTACTACAGCCAGCCGTTTTTTCAGGCGGACGGCAGCATCGAGATCGACGGCAAAACCTATCAGGTGTCCGGGCCTGCATGGCTGGACCGTGAGTGGAGCAGCCAGCCGCTCACCGATAACCAGACGGGCTGGGACTGGTTCTCGCTGCATCTGGGGGATGGCGCCGAAGTCATGCTGTATCGCATGCGGCAAAAGGACGGCGAGCCATACCTGACCGGGACCTGGATCAACGCCGACGGCAGCACTGAACCACTGGCGGCGAAGGACATAGAACTGACACCGGAAGACACCACTGACGTTGAAGGCCGCGACATGCCCACACGATGGTCGGTGAAAATACCGTCCAAAGCCGTGGACATTGCCGTCGAAGCGCTTAACCCACAGGCGTGGATGAACTTGCAGATTCCTTATTGGGAGGGGCCGGTCACCCTGAGCGGTAGCCATGAGGGCGTGGGGTATCTGGAGATGACAGGGTACTAAGGCGGAAAGATTCAGGGTCGGCTCGGTGGCGCCCAGCCAGCTCCCCCTGCGCAGCTCTGCGGCTACTGATACGCCGCCGCGACGGACTCCAATAATCATCTAAAGTTTCCTGACGGCTGCCGATAAACAAAGAATCGGACAGTGAACCCGATATCACCAACCCCGTCAGGCCAGGACGCCTGCTTCAATAGCGTCTGGAGCCTTGATGTCTACTCTAAGCTTGAAAGATATGCAGCTGGATCTCGAAGATTCTGCCGCTTACTTTGACTCTCTGTCGCAATTTCTCGAAGGTCACGCCATCTACCTGAAGGCTCAAAGGGTTGTGTGCCGACAAGAGGACCTCATGCTTCTCGAAAGTCACGCCGGCAACCTCGCCAACTCGGTGAGGTACATCAAAACCGCGGCTTTACGGATCGCCAACCGCTCGCGTTAACGCCGGCGAGATAGGCGCTTCCCGAACGTTACGTAGGCAGCGCATCTTGACCTTGTGAGCAAGTCGACATCCCACGGAAACGCCGTCGGGGTTTAAAAAGCTCAGCCCCACTTCCCTCGCTTGCAATGTTTTTATTGAACGATCCAGTCCCACTGGCACTCGATAAAGCTAGGCCGCTGACGGCAGCGCGCCCTGATCATGTGTTCTCGCCGAAAGGAAGCGGGCTCGTGTCAGGGCTGTATATCCGCGCCGGGACAGAGCCAGAACGTTACTGGCTGAGTGCATTGCGCAGGCTCGGGATCAGACAGCGCAGGATGTACGACACGCGCCATACGTACGCAACCATGTGCCTGATGTCCGGAATGAACCCGGCATTCATCGCCGCGCAATCCCAGTAACGCCAAACACGCCGAAAACATAAAGGGTTTAGGACGAATGTGCGGATTAGCTGGCGAACTACGCTTTGACAATCAACCTGCGGATCTCGCCGCAGTAGAACGTATCACCCACCATCTCGCGGCTCGCGGCCCGGATGCGTGGGGGTTTCACAGCCAGGGGCCGGTCGCCCTCGGCCACCGTCGTTTGAAAATCATGGACCTGTCGGACGGCTCGGCGCAGCCGATGATCGACAGCCATCTGGGCCTGTCCCTGGCCTTCAACGGCGCCATCTACAACTTCCCGGAACTGCGTGCCGAGCTCGAAAGCCTTGGCTACCAGTTTCACTCCGGCGGCGACACCGAAGTGCTGCTCAAGGGCTACCACGCCTGGGGCGCAGACATGCTGCCCAAGCTCAACGGCATGTTCGCGTTCGCCATTTGGGAGCGCGACAACAGAAGCCTGTTCATTGCCCGCGACCGTCTTGGTGTAAAGCCGCTGTACCTGTCGCGCACCGACAAGCGCCTGCGTTTCGCTTCCGCGCTGCCCGCCCTGCTGAAAGGCGGCGACATCAGCCCGATGCTCGACCCGGTCGCGCTCAATCATTATCTGAACTTCCACGCCGTGGTGCCTGCACCCCGCACCCTGCTGGCGGGTGTTGAAAAACTGCCGCCGGCGTCGTGGATGCGTGTGAGTGCCGAAGGCAAGGTCGAGCAGAAAGTCTGGTGGACGCTGCCCTACGGCCCACGCGCCGACGAAGCGAATCTGACCCTCGAAGACTGGCGCGATCGTGTGCTCGACAGCACGCGCGAAGCCGTTGCCATCCGTCAACGCGCTGCGGTGGACGTTGGCGTGCTGCTGTCCGGCGGCGTTGACTCGAGCATGCTCGTCGGCTTGCTGCGTGAAGTCGGCGTGAAGGATCTGTCGACCTTCTCCATCGGTTTCCAGGATGCGGGCGGCGAACGCGGCGATGAATTCCAGTATTCGGATCTGATCGCCAAACACTACGGCACGAATCATCATCAACTGCGTATCCAGGAAAGCGAAATCATCGAGCAATTGCCCGCCGCCTTCCGTGCGATGAGCGAGCCGATGGTCAGCCATGACTGCATCGCGTTTTATCTGCTGTCCCGCGAAGTGGCCAAGCACTGCAAGGTGGTGCAGAGCGGTCAGGGCGCGGACGAGCTGTTCGCCGGTTACCACTGGTACCCGCAAGTGGACGGCGCCAGCGACCCCTATGCCGCCTATCGCGATGCGTTCTTCGATCGCAGTTACAACGAATATGCCGCGACCGTTGCGCCGAAGTGGCTGACGGCGAATGACGCAGCCGGTGATTTCGTGCGCGAGCACTTCGCGATGCCGGGCGCTGATGCGGCAGTCGACAAGGCCCTGCGCCTGGACAGCACGGTCATGCTGGTGGATGACCCGGTCAAACGCGTGGACAACATGACCATGGCCTGGGGCCTCGAAGCGCGCACCCCATTCCTCGACTACCGACTGGTCGAGCTGTCGGCACGGGTTCCGGGCCGCTTCAAGTTGCCCGACGGCGGCAAGCAAGTGCTCAAGGAAGCGGCGCGTCTGGTGATCCCGTCCGAAGTCATCGACCGCAAGAAAGGCTATTTCCCGGTGCCGGGCCTCAAGCATCTGGAAGGCGACACGCTGAACTGGGTCCGCGATCTGCTGCTCGATCCGAGCCAGGACCGTGGCCTGTTCAACCCGGTCATGCTCGACAAACTGCTCACCGATCCACAGGGTCAACTGACGCCCCTGCGCGGCTCAAAGCTGTGGCAGCTTGCGGCGCTGAACCTGTGGCTCAGCGAACAAGGACTCTGACCCATGAAAGCCAACGCTTCGATTCACAACCAGCGCTTGTTGCGCGGCCAGACGCCGTCGTACGAGCGCTTGCAGGCTCGCCTTGCCGAAGACGGCAGCACGCCTGAGACAGAACCGCTGGCTCTGCATTGCGGCTGGGGACGGCTGCTGATTGGCCACACCTATCCTGACCCGGCCTCCCTCGCTCAGGAGTTGCTCAACGAAAAGCAAGGCGAGCGCGATATCGCCTTGTACGTCGCCGCACCGCAACAGGTGCTGGCGCAATCGCCACAACAGTTGTTCCTCGATCCGTCGGACACACTGCGGCTGTGGTTCAGCGATTACCGCCCGGCCCAGCGCGTGTTCCGTGGTTTCAGGATTCGCCGGGCACAAAGCGAGACCGACTGGACGGCGATCAACAATCTGTACATCGCCCGTGGCATGTTGCCGATTGATCCCCATCTGCTGACCCCGCGCCATCAGGGCGGCCCGGTTTACTGGATCGCCGAAGACGAGACCACACAGGCCGTGATCGGCAGCGTGATGGGCTTGAATCACCAGAAGGCGTTTAACGATCCCGAAAATGGCAGCAGCCTGTGGTGCTTGGCGGTTGATCCGCAGTGCACACGGCCTGGCGTCGGCGAAGTGCTGGTGCGTCATCTGGTCGAGCACTTCCAGAGCCGGGGTCTGGCGTATCTGGATCTGTCGGTGCTGCATGACAATGATCAGGCGAAAAGCCTGTACGCCAAACTGGGATTTCGCAACCTGCCGACCTTCGCCATCAAGCGTAAAAACGGCATCAACGAGAAACTGTTTCTCGGCCCCGGTCCGCAGGCGAACTTCAACCCCTACGCCCGGATCATCGTCGACGAAGCCCACCGGCGCGGCATTGAAGTGCAGGTGGATGACGCCGAAGCGGGACTGTTCACGTTGATTCATGGCAGTCGCCGCGTGCGTTGCCGCGAGTCGTTGAGCGACCTGACCACCGCCGTCAGCATGACGCTGTGCCAGGACAAACGCATGACCCAGAAGACGCTCAAGGCGGCAGGTCTGGAAGTGCCGGTGCAGCAACTGGCCGGCAATGGCGACGACAACCTGGCGTTTCTCGAAGAACACCAGAGCGTCGTGGTCAAGCCGGTCGATGGCGAACAAGGTCAGGGCGTGGCGGTCGATCTGCGCACCATCGAAGATGTCCAGGCGGCGGTCGAACGTGCTCGCCAGTTCGACAGCCGTGTGCTGCTCGAGAGCTTCCACGAAGGGCTCGACCTGCGCATCGTCGTGATCGGTTTTGAAGTGGTCGCTGCCGCGATTCGTCGTCCGGCCGAAATCATCGGCGATGGCCGTCACACCGTCGGTCAACTGATCGAGGCGCAAAGCCGGCGTCGGTCTGCGGCCACGGGTGGCGAGAGCAAGATCCCGGTGGACGATGAAACCCGCCGCACCGTTGAAGACGCCGGCTTCAGCTTCGACAGCGTGTTACCGGCCGATCAGCGTCTAGCCGTGAGGCGCACCGCGAACCTGCACACCGGCGGCTGCCTGGAAGACGTCACCGCCATTCTTCACCCGGTGTTGAAGGACGCCGCCGTGAGAGCCGCCCGCGCCCTCGACATCCCGGTGGTCGGTCTGGACCTGATGGTCCCCGCCGCCGATCAGCCGGAGTATGTGTTTATCGAAGCGAACGAGCGCTGCGGCCTGGCCAACCACGAGCCACAACCGACGGCCGAGCGTTTTGTCGATCTGTTGTTTCCCCACAGCCAGCCTGCCCATGGCTAAGGCGCAATCCCTGTAGCCGTGAGCTTGCTCGCGGCCGGTCTGGCCGAACGATGCATTCGTTGCCACCGGATCGAAGCCGCGCGCGAGCCCGCTGACAGTCCACTTTGCGTCACACAATGAGGTTCCTATGACGACTGCAAACATCCATGAACCGGATCTGAATTACCTGCAGAAAGTCCTGCTGGAAATGCTCGCAATCCCGAGCCCTACCGGTTTTACCGACACCATCGTGCGCTACGTCGCCGAGCGCCTGGAAGAACTGGGCATTCCGTTCGAACTGACCCGTCGTGGCACCATCCGCGCCACGTTGAAAGGCAAACAGAACAGCCCCGATCGCGCCGTCTCCGCGCACCTGGACACCATCGGTGCCAGCGTTCGTGAAGTCAAAGACAACGGCCGACTGGGACTGGCCCCGGTCGGTTGCTGGTCCAGCCGCTTTGCCGAAGGCAGCCGCGTCAGCGTGTTTACCGACAATGGCGTGATTCGTGGCAGCGTGCTGCCGTTGATGGCGTCCGGGCACGCGTTCAATACGGCCGTCGACACCATGCCCATCAGTTGGGATCACGTGGAAGTGCGCCTGGACGCGTACAGCGCGACCCGTGCGGATTGCGAATCGGTGGGCATCAACATCGGCGACTTCGTGGCGTTTGACCCGTTGCCCGAGTTCACCGACAGCGGGCACATCAGCGCTCGCCATCTGGACGACAAGGCCGGCGTCGCCGCCCTGCTCGCGGCCCTTAAAGCCATCGTCGACAGCGGCGTCGAGCCCCTGATCGACTGCCACCCGCTGTTCACCATTACCGAAGAAACCGGCAGCGGCGCTGCGGGCAGCCTGCCGTGGGACGTCAGCGAGTTCGTCGGTATCGACATCGCGCCCGTTGCGCCCGGTCAGCACTCCAGTGAACACGCGGTCAGCGTGGCGATGCAGGATTCCGGCGGCCCCTACGACTATCACCTGTCGCGCCATTTGCTGCGCCTGGGCGAGCAAAACGATTTGTCCGTACGCCGCGATCTGTTCCGCTATTACTACAGCGACGCGCATTCGGCGATCACGGCCGGTTACGACACCCGCACCGCCCTGCTGGCGTTCGGCTGCGACGCGACCCATGGTTATGAACGAACGCACATCGACAGCCTGAGCACGCTGAGCCGTCTGCTCACCGCCTACATCATGAGCCCGCCGGTGTTTGCCAGCGACGCACATCCGTCCAACGCGTCGCTGGAAAATTTCAGCCACCAGCTGGAGCACGATGCGCAGATGGAAAGCGACACTCGGGTGCCGCCGGTGGATACGTTGGTGGGGCAGCGGTAGCCTGCCCGCGCGGGGCGCGATAGCATCGCCGCCCCGTGTACTTTTTGTGATGGCCGAGAAACCTATGCTGATCCCCTACGACCAACTCGAAGCCGACACCCTGACGCGCCTGATCGAGGACTTCGTGACCCGCGATGGCACTGACAACGGCGACGACACGCCGCTAGAAACCCGCGTGTTGCGGGTACGCCATGCGTTGAGCAAGGGGCAGGCGGTGATTTTCTTCGACATGGACAGTCAGCAATGTCAACTGATGCTCAAGCACGAAGTGCCCAAGGAATATTTCGAGGAATAGGCCCCCTGCGCCCACAACCAGGCCGGGATGGCGACTGAAGTTGACTCACCTGCCCGGTCCCCGGTTGGCCAGGTTCTGCAGCCGTGAGGCGATTCGTCGAATAACTTCTGTCCGATGAATTCGGACGCTTTGCGGCGCATCAATTCCCAGGCGCACCTCATTGCCGGAGATGCCCAGCACCCTCAGGGTGATGTCATCGGCAATATTGAAGGTCTCGCCGACTTCCCGCGTCAATACCAGCATACGTCCTGCTCCTTGGCTGTAACCGAGGAAGCAGGTTGACGCTCAGGTCCCGGCGCTTCAATGCGCCAGCGCAAAATCAGTAACGCCCTTCAACCCTTCAAGAACATGGCTGACAGACGCTTCCTACGCGCCCGGGCATTTCCGGCCTGGACGTCCGAGAAAGGTGTGTTGGACGTCAGTTTTGCCCAGAGCGACGTGTGATCAGGCGGCAGACCAACGCGGGCCGAACAGAATGATGGTGGCACCGATGACGCAGAAGCCGACGCCGATCCAGTCCGATGTCAGCGGGCGGACACGTTCAATAACGCCTAGCCAGGCAATGGAAGCAATGACGTAAATACCACCGTACGCCGCGTACGCGCGCCCGGCATACGTGGCTTCGACCCTGGTCAACAGGACGGCGAACAGTGTCAGGCTGATCAGCGCGGGAATGACCCACAGCGCGCTCTTGCCTTGGCGCAGCCACATCCAGAAGGCATAACACCCGGCGATCTCGAACAAGGCAGCAAGGAAAAACCACAGGTAATTGAGCACGATGAGCCTCATCCAGGGGAGCCGGAAAGTGCCGGCAACCCTATCAGAAAATCCCGCGGCGAACGCCTTGATCAGCTCCCGGACTTCGCCTTGGCGCGCATTTTCTCCGCCATGTTGGCCATCTCGTCGTACAGCAACTGGGGATTTTTCTGCTTGAGTTGCCAGGCCATTCGCCCTTGCTCATGGGGCAGGATCATGAATTCGCCGCTGGCGACCTGCTGGTAGATGTAATCGGCGATATCCGTGGCGCTGATCGGCGAACTTTCCAGCAGCTTGCCGACCTGGGCTTTCATCGCCGGCGTGGGTCCGCGAAAGGAATCCAGCAAGTTGGTCTGGAAGAACGACGGACACACCACATGCACGCCGATTTCCTGCTGGCGCAGCTCGATCAGCAGGCTCTCCGACAGCGCGACCACGCCCGCCTTGGCGACGTTGTAATTGCTCATCGCCGGCCCCTGCATCAACGCCGCCATGGAGGCGATGTTGATGATCTTGCCCTTGCTCTGCTCCAGCAGCGGCAAAAACGCCTTGCAGCCTTTGACGACCCCCATCAAATTGATCGCGATTTGCCAGTCCCAATCCTCAAGGGACAATTCGCCAAAGAACCCGCCAGAAGCGACGCCGGCGTTATTGACGATCACATCAATGCCGCCGAATTTCTGCTCGCAGGCCTGGGCGAACGCGGTGAGCTGGCTGTAGTCCCGAACGTCACAGCGCTGTACGAAACCGTCCCCACCTGCTTCGCGCACCAGGCGCAGGGTTTCCTGAAGGCCGCTGTCACTGACATCCGACAGCGCCAGCTGCCAACCTTCGCGCGCCCAGCGCAGCGCGATCTCTCGTCCCAGCCCGGACCCTGCGCCGGTGATCATGATGCGATTGTGCATAGCAGACGCCTTGTCGGTTACGAATAAGTCGCTAGAGTGTAAACAGGAGGATTGTCCGACAAACCCTTCATCAGGTCGCTGAATATGGGAGGCAAACCGATGCCTTGGAGGCCTTATCACTCTTTTGGATGTATTTAGCCAGTTGGGTGTTTGATGGGCAGCGCGTTATATCGAACTTGGCGACCCGTTAGTTACAGCTTGGTTCCACACCAGACAGGGTACTTTTTTGCGCATTTTTTAATCAGAATTTGAAGCACCCAAGTTTTCTGCTAAACGCGTATGCCTATGGTTTTTTTTGTTTTTGCTTGGAGATGTTAATTTTTATTTCTTCCGTTCAGAACCTTTTGATTAGTCCGACAGTCGGATCCATCAAGCAGCACAATGATTAGCCGTAGAGGCAACCTCTTGAACTGCATAGCCATCTTCCAAGAACACTAGAAGGAACTCGTCATGGGCATCGGCACAATTCTGATCATCATCCTTATCCTGCTGTTGGTCGGCGGACTTCCGGTATTTCCGCACTCCCGCAGCTGGGGCTACGGTCCGTCGGGCATCATCGGTACGATCCTGGTGATCCTGCTGATATTGGTGTTGCTGGGCAGGATTTAACTGCCAGGCAGGCATTAAAAAAAACCGTGCTTAGGCGCGGTTTTTTTTTGTGTTTATTTAAGGGTGGATCTGCCTGGGGGCAGATTGTTTCGCCTTCGGCGACTTACTTTTGAAAAGCACCAAAAGTAAGCAAAAGTCCCTGCTCTCGGTTGGGCCCGACTGCGTCGGGTTCCCTCACTCCGACGACGCTCCGTGGGCCCGCGCCGAACGGACATCCATGTCCTCACGGCGCTCTCGCGGCATCCATGCCGCTCGGCCCACTCTGCGTCGTCTGCGTTCGGCCTGCACCCAAGTCGCGATTGGCGGTGTTTGGACTTTTCGCGTACGAAGATCAAAAGCAACAACAAAAGCAACGGCTTCCCGGCTGAAGCCGGTCCCACTGACTGCGCGCCCCTCGACTGTAGGAGCCGGCTTGCTGGCGAACGAGGGGTATCTGACACGAAGATACCATTGGGTATTAAGGAATTCAGGGGAGTGAGGGCTTACAGCAATCGAACAGGACGTTCTGAGGAAGCTAGGGCGTTACGCCCTAGCAGATAGCAGTTATCACTTTTTCTTTTTTGCAGGCTTGTCGGCTTTTTCTGCCTTGTCTGACTTCTTGGCCTTCTCTGGCTTGCTATCAGCTTTCTTTGCAGCTTTCTTGGGCTCAACCGCTTTCTTGGTGTCTTTCTTGGCGTCTTTCTTTTCAGAAGACTTAGAAAGCGTCGAGGCCGCCGCTGATTTCTTTTCTGGAGAGGACTTTTTGTCCTTCAAATCCTTGCTGGCTTTCGAAGCGTCACCTTTGGTTTTCTTGTCGTCTTTAGCCACGTTAACCACCTCTCGAAGAGTGCCGGTATTAGCACAAGGCCTGTGGGAATCTCCACACGCTAATCATTAGGCGAACCGGCTTAAAAGCGGTTCAATCTTTTTAAGGCCCGAACGCATAAATGACATCTGCCTCAGATTCATCCTCGCCTGAAACGCCGGTTCGCCAGCAAGCCGGCTCCTACAGTGAGTGCGCGTGCAGTCATTGGGACCGGCTTCAGCCATTGCCATTGCCGTCGCTTTTGATCTTCATACACAAAAAGCCCAGACACCGCCTAACGCGACTTGGGCGCAGGCCGAACGTAGACGATGCGCAGTGGGTCGAGCCGCAGGGATGCGGCGAGAGCGCCGTCAGGACATGGATGTCCGTTCGGCGCGGGCCCACGGAGCATCGTCGAAGTAAGGGAACCCGACGAAGTCGGGCCTAGCCAGGAGCAAGCACCCTTGGTTACTTGGGGATGGTGCGACTTTCGACTTTTCCAAGTAACTCGCCGAAGGCGAAACAGTCTGCCCCAGGCAGACGCTCTTGATCTTGACCTTAAACGCTTTTAAAACAAAAACGCCCCGAATAATCGGGGCGTTTTCGCTAAGCACTACCTCAAATCAATGCGACACCGCACCACTGGCCCCCAGGCCCGTCTGCGAACGCACAAACTGCGGGAAGAACAACGCACGCTCACCTTCCGCCGCCTTCGACTTATCCGTAATCGAGAAAAACCAGATCCCGACAAACGCAATCGCAATCGAAAACAACGCCGGATACTCGTACGGGAAAATCGCCTTCTCATGATGCAGAATCTGCACCCAGATGGTCGGCCCGAGCACCATCAGCACCACGGCACTGATCAACCCCATCCAGCCACCGATCATCGCGCCGCGAGTGGTCAGGTTCTTCCAGTACATCGAAAGCAACAACACCGGGAAGTTACAGCTCGCCGCAATCGAGAACGCCAGGCCCACCATGAACGCAATGTTCTGACTCTCGAACGCGATACCCAACCCTATCGCCACCACCGCCAACGCAACCGTGGTGTATTTCGACACACGGATCTCGTCTTTCTCGTTGGCCTTGCCCGCCTTGATCACACTGGCATACAAGTCGTGGGACACCGCCGATGCACCGGCCAGCGTCAGACCCGCCACCACAGCAAGGATGGTCGCGAATGCCACCGCCGAGATAAAACCCAGGAACAGACTGCCACCGACCGCATCGGCCAGGTGAACCGCTGCCATGTTGTTGCCGCCGAGCAACGCGCCCGCCGCGTCCTTGAAAGCCGGATTGGTGCTGACCAGCAGGATCGCGCCAAAACCGATGATGAAGGTCAGGATGTAGAAGTAGCCGATGAACCCGGTCGCGTAGAGCACCGACTTACGGGCTTCCTTCGCATCACTCACGGTGAAGAAGCGCATCAGGATGTGTGGCAGGCCCGCGGTGCCGAACATCAGCGCCAGACCCAGCGAGAACGCCGAGATCGGGTCTTTCACCAGACCGCCCGGGCTCATGATCGCCTCACCTTTGGGGTGAACCTTCACCGCTTCCGAGAACAGCACGTTGAAGTCGAAGTTGACGTGCTTCATCACCATCAACGCCATGAACGACGCACCGGAGAGCAGCATCACCGCCTTGATGATTTGTACCCACGTGGTCGCCAGCATGCCGCCGAACAGCACGTAGAGGCACATCAGGATACCGACGAGTACTACCGCCACCGCATAGTCCAGACCGAACAGCAGCTGGATCAGCTTGCCGGCACCGACCATCTGCGCGATCAGGTAGAACGCCACCACCACCAGCGAACCGCAGGCGGACAAGGTACGGATTTCCTTCTGCTTCAGGCGATAGGACGCCACGTCAGCGAAGGTGTACTTGCCCAGGTTACGCAGGCGCTCAGCGATCAGGAACAGGATGATCGGCCAGCCCACAAGGAAGCCGATGGAGTAGATCAGACCGTCGTAGCCGGAGGTGTACACCAGCGCGGAAATCCCCAGGAAGGACGCCGCCGACATGTAGTCACCGGCGATGGCCAGACCGTTCTGGAAACCGGTGATCTTGCCGCCTGCCGAGTAATAGTCCGACGCTGTCTTGTTCTTTTTCGACGCCCAGTAGGTGATGTACAGGGTGAAACCGACGAAGACCACAAACATGATGATCGCCGACACGTTCAACGGTTGCTTCTGCACCGCACCGGTCAGCGCTTCGGCTGCCCAGAGTGTTGGTGCGAAAGCCGCAAGGCCGAAGGCCGCAAGCAGGCGCCGGATCATTGCTGTGCCTCCTTCAGGATCGCGTTGTTCAGGTCATCGAATTCACCGTTTGCGCGGCGAACATAGATGGCGGTCAGAATAAACGCGGACAGAATCAGCCCGACCCCGATCGGCATGCCCCAGGTGATGGTGGATGTGGCGCTGAGTTTAGCGCCGAGAATATGAGGCCCATACGCAATCAAAAGGATGAATGCGGCGTAAAGCCCAAGCATGATTGCCGAGAGAATCCAGGCGAATCGTTCCCTTTTCGAGACCAGCTCCTTGAAGCGCGGGCTGTTCTGAATCGAGAGGTAAATGCTGTCGTTCATTGTTTTTGTCCTCGCAGCACAGATGGATGTCACGGTTTGCACTTTAGTCCGCTCTGCGTTGCACTCCAGACGACCTTAGTATTAGAACGACATTAGTTGATGTTCGAAGGATTGCCTCTTTTACGCGCTGTTGATTGCGCAGTGGGGTGAAGGCAACAAAAAACCGCCTGGCGATGGCTCGCCAGGCGGTTAGGTACGATGTTAAATCTTTGTGACCGATTACTTGCCGGTCCACTCCTTGACGCGATCCGGGTGCTTGGCGACCCAGTCCTTGGCCGCCGCTTCAGGCTTGGCGCCGTCCTGGATGGCGAGCATGACTTCGCCGATTTCATCCTTGTTGGTCCACTGGAATTTCTTCAGGAAATCCGCCACGTCCGGGGCCTTCTTCGCCAGGTCCAGGCTGCCGATGTTGTCGACGGTTTCAGCCGCACCGTAAACGCCCTTCGGGTCTTCGAGGAACTTCAGCTTCCACTTCGCGAACATCCAGTGCGGCACCCAGCCGGTGACAGCAATGGATTCCTTCTTGTTTTCGGCGCGGGTCAGCTCGGCGATCATGCCGGCGCCGGAACTGGCCTGCAGCTTGTAACCGTCCAGGCCGTAATCCTTGATCGCCTGATCGGTCTTGATCATCACGCCTGAACCGGCGTCGATGCCGACGATTTTCTTCTTGAAGGATTCGTCGGTCTTGAGGTCCGCCACCGAGTTGGCTTTCACGTACTCAGGCACGATCAGGCCGATTTTCGCGTCCTTGAAGTTGGGGCCGTAGTCGGTGACCTTGTCCTTGTTCTTGGTCCAGTACTCGCCGTGGGTCACGGGCAGCCAGGCAGACAGCATCATGTCCAGTTTGCCGGTGGCGACGCCCTGCCACATGATCCCGGCCGCAACGGCCTGCAGCTTCACCGGGTAACCCAGTTTCTGCTTGATCACCTCGGCGGCGACGTTGGTGGTGGCAACACTGTCGGACCAGCCATCGACGTAACCGATGCTCAGCTCGGGTTTGGCGTCGGCGTGGGCCAGGGTGGAACTGATGGCCAGTGCCAGCGCGGCACCGACACCCAGGATTTTTCGCATCGTCATTTTCACTTCCCCGGTAGTCCAGAACCCGACAGCGGTCGGGCGTCGTTAACGTTCTTATAACGTCGCACTCGCGCCCTGGTTCGGGGCAAGCAACGCGTTTCACGCTTTCACCACGTGCCTGCGCAGACGCAATCGCTGCGTGGACGATTGATCATCAACCCCCACACACCTTGTGCCTTTCCTGCCAGCGACACCCAGCCACCCGGTAAACGACATCACCGCGCCATCAACGACAGACAGGTCGTAAAGCGCCTAGCGATTCGTCCGGAAATTGCATGGTTTGCAAAAGCGCTGAGAGGACGGGTTGTGTAGGAGCGTGGCTTGTCCCGCGATCTGGCGCGCAGCGGCAGCAATGCAATGCAATGAATACGGTGTGTCAGCGAGAATGGCGTCGCGAGGTTTAACGACTGCTCCGCAGCCGATCGCGGGACGAGCCACGCTCCTACAGATGTAACCGCATCATCTTGCTAATATGCCGCCCTTCGCCCCACTTCGGCCCCATCATGTCCGCACCGTCCCGCTCGCCTGTCGTCCTTTACCTGTTCTCCTGTGTGATTGCCCTGCTTGGCCTGTGCGGCTACTGGTACTGGCTGGGCAAGCCGGTGATTCTGCCGGACGCCGCCACGCCGACCCACAAACTGCAATGTGCGTCCTACACCCCGTTCGACAAAGATCAATCGCCGTTCGATCAGCCGTTCACCCTGCGCCCCGCACGGATGGACGCTGACCTGGCGCTCCTCGCCACGCGCTTCGACTGCGTGCGCACCTACTCGATGACCGGCATGGAAGCGCTTCCGGACATCGCCCGCAAATACGGCCTGAAGCTGATGCTCGGCGCCTGGGTCAACGGCAATCCGGTGGACACGGCCAAGGAAATCAAGGCGCTGGTCACGGCAGCCAATACGCACCCGGATGTGGTGACGGCGGTGATCGTCGGTAACGAAAGCCTGTTGCGCAAGGAAGTCACCGGCGCTCAGTTGGCGACGCTGATTGGTCAGGTAAAAGCGCAGGTCAAGCAGCCGGTCACTTATGCAGACGTCTGGGAATACTGGCTGCAATACCCGGAAGTCGCGCCGGCTGTGGATTTCCTGACGATCCACCTGCTGCCGTATTGGGAAGACGACCCCACCGGCATCGACGAGGCCCTGGCCCATGTCGCGCAGATCCGTGAAACGTTCGGCAAGCAATTCGCGCCCAAGGACATTCTCATCGGCGAGACTGGCTGGCCCAGCGAAGGCCGCCAGCGTGAAACGGCGCTGCCCAGCCGGGTCAACGAGGCCAAATTCATTCGCAGTTTTGTCGCAATGGCCGAGCAGCACGGCTGGCACTACAACCTGATCGAGGCCTTCGACCAGCCGTGGAAGCGCCAGTCCGAAGGCGCAGTGGGCGGTTACTGGGGGCTGTTCGATGCCGACCGCCAGGACAAAGGCGTGCTGGCCGGACCGGTGTCGAACCTGCCGTTGTGGCCATTCTGGCTGACGGTCAGTGGCGCGATCGCCCTGCTGACGCTGGCGTGGGCGGGTCGTGTCAATCGCCCAGGCGCGCTGATGCTCCCGCTGATGGCGGCGTTCGCCGGTTGCTGCATCGGCACCTGGGGTGAACTGGCCCGGGTGACCAGCCGCTTTGCCGGCGAATACATGTGGGCGGCGGCGCTGGTGGCGCTGAATCTGGTAGTGCTTGCTCACGCCGCACTGGGGTTGTCCGCCCGCGCAGGCTGGCGCGAGCGCGTGTTCGCCTGGCTGGACGCCCGGGCGGGATGGTGGTTGTACGCCAGCGGGTTCGCGGCGGCGGTGATGATGCTGGCGATGGTGTTTGATCCGCGCTACCGCAGCTTCGCGACCGCGACGCTGTGGGTGCCCGCCCTGGTCTACCTGATCCGCCCGGTGGCGGCACCGCGCCGAGAGATCGGCCTGCTGATGTTCATCGTCGGCGCCGGTATCGCGCCGCAGCTGTTTCGCGAAGGCCTGAGCAATCCCCAGGCGTGGGCGTGGGCGGTGGTGAGCATGTTGATGGCGCTGGCACTGTGGCGCAGCGTGCGTATCGGCGCTCGGATGAAGGCGCCGAGCGATGTCAGGGCAATGGCGGACGCTGTGTAACCGATGCTGCGTAGCTGATGCCGCGTAGCTGATCCTATGTAACCGAGTGTGCAGGGCGACGGATACATTGTGTTACCGCCGATAGCCTGAAACGCTCGCAGGCGGGTAACACGGAAACAGAATTCCGTTACACGGCAGGGGTGCAAACTGATCAGATTTCACAATCCCTTGATTTAAAAGGGATTTCAAAAGTTGGCACGCACCCTGCTATATCTGCTGCATAACAAGAACAAAATGTGAAAACCCAATAAAAATAAGATGAATCGGCTCTGACATAACAAGAACAACGGCACAGAGACGCAGCCAACAGATTTTTTTGGAGTAGAAATGCTTTACCGAGGCCCCGGCCTCGCAGCCCGACCGAGAACAATAAAACTACCCCCAGGTAGCGGCCAGAACGGGTTGGATCACCTCTCGCAGAAGAGGAATCAAAGCAGGTCAGCGCTCAAAAAAATACGTTTGCTCTTGTATCCCGTATGGGGATCACCGAAGACGCTGTAGAGGGACCGGTTGCCAATAACAACAACAGACCGCCCTACAACAATAAGAAAGAGAACGTGCAACGATTAAAAGGGGAGCTTCGGCTCCCCTTTATGCTGTCTGGCGTTTGGCGTTTGCGGTCAGGCTCTTTGTGACGTCAGGCTTGTTGATTACGCACGTTGACTACGCACCAGCCGCAACCCGGCAATCACCACCGCGAACACCGCCAGACTGGCCGTGTACAGCACCAGCGCGAGTATCCCCACCAGCAAGCCAACGACCGCGAGCGCTCGACCGACCTGACGTGGCACAAAGAACGCGACCAGCGATGTGATCAGCGCGCCCCATCCGAACACACCGAAGTGAATCCACAGGCCCAGGTTCGAGCGCAACTGGCACTGCCATTTCGACGCCTCGTCAGCGCAGATACCTACCCATTGCACGTCTTCCATCAGGCCGTAACGCAAGCCGTAACTGACGGCGAGCCACAGCGCCAGAATGAAAAACAGCACCACCAACGGCAGACGACGGGACACGACACACTCCAGAAAATTACCAACGGCGCGCAGCATAGCCGCAGCCGCCCGGGCAAAACCATACGGCTGATAAAAAGCACGAGCAGACAGGCCAGAAGTGCCATAACCTGTATCGTCGCGGAGGGCCATGCGAGAGTCACTTGCCGTCACGGCACTTTGGCACTACACCCGTGTCATAGCCTGCGTATTTCAACAGCACATCATTCCCAAGGGATTCAGTCATGCTTCGTTTTCTGCGCCTCGCCGCCTTATCAGGCGGCCTGTTTTTGAGTGCGTCCGTGATGGCGGTCGATATCGATCCGTCCAGCTATGGCTTCCCCTTGACCAATCCGTTCGAAGCGACCATCGCCACGACTCCACCGGATTTGCGTGCCAAGGTGCCTGAAGACGCCGACATCGATCAGGACGATTACAGCCTCACCATGCGTCCGGAGCGTGAGTTCACACTGCCGGACAACTTCTGGGCAGTGAAGAAACTGCGTTACCGCCTTGCCAAACAAGACCACCCTGCACCGCTGATCTTTCTGATTGCCGGCACCGGCGCGCCTTATAACAGCACGTTGAACGAATACCTGAAGAAGCTTTACTACGGCGCGGGTTACAACGTCGTACAGCTTTCGTCGCCTACCAGCTACGACTTCATGAGCGCCGCCTCACGTTTCGCCACCCCAGGCGTGACCAAGGAAGACGCCGAAGATTTATACCGCGTCATGCAGGCCGTTCGCGCCCAGCAGTCCAAGCTGCAGGTCACCGAGTATTACCTGACCGGTTACAGCCTCGGCGCGCTGGATGCGGCGTTCGTCAGCAAACTCGACGAAACCCGCCGCAGCTTCAACTTCAAGAAAGTGCTGCTGATCAACCCGCCGGTGAACCTGTACACGTCGATCACCAACCTCGACAAGATGGTGCAAACCGACGTCAAAGGCATCACCAACAGCACCACCTTCTATGAACTGGTGCTGCAGAAGCTGACCCGCTACTTCCGCGAAAAGGGTTACATCGACCTGAACGATGCCCTGCTGTATGACTTCCAGCAGTCCAAGCAGCACCTGTCCAATGAACAGATGGCCATGCTGATCGGCACCTCGTTCCGTTTCTCTGCTGCCGACATCGCGTTCACCTCCGACCTGATCAACCGTCGCGGCCTGATTACCCCGCCGAAGACCCCGATCAGCGAAGGCACCAGCCTGACGCCGTTCCTCAAGCGCGCGCTGCAGTGCGATTTCGATTGCTACGTAACCGAGCAAGTCATCCCGATGTGGCGTGCCCGCACCGACGGCGGCAGCCTGCTGCAGCTGGTTGATCAGGTCAGCCTGTACGCGCTGAAGGATTACCTGGCGAGCAGCAAGAAGATCGCTGTGATGCACAACGCCGACGACGTGATCCTCGGCCCGGGCGACCTCGGTTTCCTGCGCAAGACTTTTGGCGATCGCCTGACCGTTTACCCTTACGGCGGTCACTGCGGCAACATGAACTATCGCGTCAACAGCGACGCCATGCTGGAGTTTTTCCGTGGCTAAACGTCTATTGCTTATCGCCGCCCTCCTCTGCGCTGGCGCCGTCCACGCGGCCGACGCGCCGATCGTTTCCCAGGCAGCCCCGGTTCAGCGGATCGACAACCCGGACGGGTTCACCGAGCCGTTGAAGTCGCTGAAATTCAACCCGGGTCTGGACGCTCAGGAGTTCGAGCGTTCGTCGCTCAACGCGCTGAACGTCTACGATCCGCTCGAGTCCTGGAACCGTCGGGTTTACCACTTCAACTATCGCTTCGATGAGTGGGTATTCCTGCCGGTGGTCAACGGCTACAAATACGTCACGCCGAGCTTCGTGCGCACGGGCGTCAGCAACTTCTTCAGCAACCTGGGCGATGTGCCGAACCTGCTGAACAGTCTGCTGCAGTTCAAGGGCAAGCGTTCGATGGAAACCACCGGCCGCCTGATCGTCAACACCACACTCGGCATTGCCGGGCTGTGGGACCCGGCGACCATGATGGGCCTGAAGAAACAGAGCGAAGACTTCGGTCAGACCCTGGGCTTCTATGGCGTACCGGCCGGCCCGTACCTGGTGCTGCCGATCCTCGGCCCGTCGAACCTGCGTGACACTGGCGGTCTGGTCTTCGACTTCACGGCTGAATCGCAGATCAACTTCCTCAACGTCGCCCAGGTCAGCGAAGACCATCCCGAGCTATACCTGCTGCGCGCCATCGACCGTCGCTACACGACCAGCTTCCGCTATGGTCAGATGGACTCGCCGTTCGAGTACGAGAAAGTGCGTTACGTGTACACCGAAGCCCGCAAGCTGCAGGTGTCCGAGTAATCGCCTCATTGTAGGAGTGAGCTTGCTCGCGAAAACGGTATATCGCTGCTAGAGATCTAGCGGCGGCCGTTACCTCTTCGCGAGCAAGCTCGCTTCCACACACACAGTGTCTGCTGCGCGACCTCACATCTTCCGGATGATGGGGGTCTCCTGGAGTCTTGGGAATAAAGCCCGCAACCCATCGCCAAACCCGATCATTCCCCCGCAAAAACGTCACCCATCCATCGCCTCAACAGGCCTACCATAGGCGCCATTCCCCTTCTGCCGGAGTGAGCCCCATGACCCAATTTCGTAAAGTGCTGTCGATCCAGGCCGGGCAACCGACGTCGGACGGCGCTGGCGTCAAGCTGACCCGTGTGTTCGGCGGGCCAGGCATTGAATCCTTCGACCCGTTCCTGATGCTTGATGAGTTCGGCTCGGAGAACCCCGACGAGTACATCGCCGGCTTTCCGCCCCACCCCCATCGCGGGTTCGAGACCGTGACCTACATGCTCGAAGGCCGCATGCGCCATGAAGACCACATGGGCAACGTCGGCTTGCTGCAAGGCGGCGGCGTGCAATGGATGACCGCTGCGCGCGGGGTCATTCACAGCGAAATGCCCGAGCAGGAAGAAGGCGCCATGCGCGGCTTCCAGCTGTGGCTCAACCTGCCGGCCAAATCAAAGATGGGCGACGCCGGTTACGACGATATTCAGCCCGAACGCATTCCGCGCATCACTACGCAAAACGGCGTCGAGGTTGTGGTAATCGCCGGACAGTTCGACGACGGCCAAACGTCCCAGGCAGGCGCCGTGCAGCGCCCGGACACCGAGCCGCAGTATTTCGATTTCCACATGCCCGCCGGCAGCCACATCAACCCGCGCGTCGCCGAGGGCCATCGCGTGCTGCTGTACGTGTATGAAGGTGAAGTCGAGATGGCAGGACAGCCACAGAAACTGGGTACGAGCCGTCTCGCGCGGTTGTCGGAAAGCGGTGAGATTAAGCTGAGCACCCAGGCAGGCGCCCGCGTGCTGCTGATCGCTGGCAAACCCTTGGGCGAACCGATCGTGCAGTACGGCCCGTTCGTGATGAACAGCCGTGAAGAGATCGAACAAGCCCTGCGGGATTTTCGAGATGACAAGCTGACCGCGTGAACGCCACTTACAGTGTAGGAGCGCGCTTGCCCGCGAATGGGGTATGCCTGAGCCAACAATGGCGCCTGACACACCGCATTCGCCAGCAAGCCGGCTCCCACAGGTTTTGTGCCTGACGCTGAGATCCCCGCCTAAGCAAATCCGCTGTAGGAGCGCGCTTGCCCGCGAATGCGATCTGCCTGAGCCAACGATGGCGCCCGACACACCGTATTCGCCAGCAAGCCGGCTCCCACAGGTTTTGTGCCTGACGCTGAAATCCCCGCCTAAGCAAATCCGTTGTAGG